>DALYGI010000081.1:0-5099 GCA_031971595.1 Prochlorotrichaceae cyanobacterium CTOTU29312 | reverse complement strand
AAAAACACTAAAAACTCAAGCAACTCTTTCAAGAAAGATTCTGGAAATTGCTCAATCTCATGGATCAATTGTTCTTTTGTGGTCATAAAACCCTACTGGGTATAAGGACGATCGTTATTGATCTATTAAACCAAAACGATCGTTTCCCCTGCAACCCTATTTCTAAAACTGACACAAGGCTTATGACCTAAGGACTTGAAGACGATCGAAAAGTGTATTTTGTCAAGTGATTTCAGGAATAACACCCCTAACCCCAAATGTCATAAAACCCAAATCTCAGTACAACTAGATCCGACCCCCACTTTTCCAGAAAGAGCGATCGTCCTTCACAATAGGTAAGTAAAGTCAGTAAACCTAGTACACAAGCTATATTTATGAGTGTGGATCTCTTAAGCACCTATCGCCAGGCCGCTACCGATCGTGAAGCCCTAGGCATTCCTCCCCTCCCCCTCAGTGCTGCCCAAACCTCCCAACTCTGTGAGTTGCTGCAACACCCGCCAGCGACAGAAGCGGAGTTTTTATTGCATTTACTCCGGGATCGCGTGTCCCCTGGGGTGGATGAGGCGGCCTATGTGAAGGCTGCTTTTTTAACCAGTGTGGCGAAGGGAGAGATGTCTAGTCCTTTGTTGTCTCCTCAAGGGGCTACGGAACTGCTGGGGACGATGTTGGGGGGCTATAATGTCCAGTCTTTGATTGAGTTGCTTCAGTCCCCCGACGAGACGATCGCTCAGGCGGCGGCGGAAGGTCTGAAGAAAACCCTGTTGGTTTACGATGCTTTTAATGAGGTGTGGGAATTGTCCCAGCGGAATGTCTACGCTAAAGAGGTGATTGACTCTTGGGCGGCGGCAGAGTGGTTCACCCGGAAACCAGAAGTCCCCGAAGCGATTACGGTGACGGTGTACAAAGTGCCTGGTGAAACCAATACGGATGACCTATCTCCCGCTCCCCATGCCACCACTCGGCCCGATATTCCCCTCCATGCCTTGGTGATGTTGGAATCTCGCATGGAAAACCCCCTCGAAACGATCGCTTCCCTCAAGGCGAAGGGACACCCCTTGGCTTATGTGGGGGATGTGGTGGGCACGGGTTCTTCCCGCAAATCCGCCATGAACTCTGTGATCTGGCACATTGGCGCGGATATTCCCTTTGTGCCCAATAAGCGCTGTGGGGGCTATATTCTTGGCGGTAAAATTGCGCCTATTTTCTTTAATACGGGGGAAGATTCCGGCGCATTACCGATCGAGTGTGATGTCACGGCTTTCAATACGGGGGATGTAATTACCCTGCACCCCTACACCGGGGAAATCACCAACGAAGCCGGGGAAGTGATCACCACCTTTAGCCTTAAGCCGGATACGATTTTGGACGAAGTGCGGGCTGGGGGACGGATTCCCCTGCTCATTGGTCGGAGTTTGACGGATAAAACCCGCCAAGCCTTGGGATTAGCGCCCTCGGAAGTCTTTAAGCGTCCCAGTCTTCCCGCTGACAGTGGCAAAGGGTTTACCCTAGCGCAGAAAATGGTGGGCAAGGCCTGTGGTCTGCCCGGTGTGCGTCCCGGCACTTCCTGTGAACCCCTGATGACCACCGTGGGCTCCCAAGATACCACCGGCCCCATGACCCGCGATGAGTTGAAAGAATTGGCCTGTTTGGGCTTTAGTGCGGATTTGACCCTGCAAACCTTCTGCCACACCGCCGCCTATCCCAAACCCGTAGACATTAAAACCCACAAGGATCTGCCGGACTTTTTTGCGACCCGTGGGGGCGTGGCCCTGCGGCCAGGGGATGGCATTATTCACTCCTGGTTGAATCGGATGCTCCTGCCGGATACGGTGGGCACGGGGGGCGACTCCCACACCCGCTTTCCCCTGGGGATTTCTTTTCCGGCGGGTTCCGGGTTAGTGGCTTTTGCTGCCGCCTTGGGTGCCATGCCTTTGGATATGCCGGAGTCGGTGTTGGTGAAATTTACCGGCGAACTCCAACCTGGGGTGACCCTGCGGGATATTGTCAATGCTATTCCCTGGGTGGCCATGCAGGCGGGTAAGCTGACCGTGGGCAAGGAGAATAAGATCAACGTTTTTAATGGTCGGATTATGGAGATGGAAGGGCTGCCGGATCTGAAGGTGGAGCAAGCCTTTGAACTGACGGATGCCACCGCCGAGCGCTCCTGTTCCGGTTCCACCATTAAGCTCAGTGAAGCGACGGTGGCAGAGTACCTTCGCTCTAACATCGTGCTCATGAAAAACATGATTGCGCGGGGCTATCAGGATGCCCGTACCCTGTTACGCCGCATTGCCAAAATGGAAGCGTGGCTGGCCAACCCCCACCTGATGAGCGCCGATTCAGATGCGGAATATGTGGATACGATCGTCGTGAATCTGGATGAAATCACCGAGCCGATCGTTGCTGCCCCCAATGACCCGGATAATGTAAAACTGATGAGCGAGTGTGCGGGGGATGTGGTGCATGAGGTGTTTATTGGCTCCTGCATGACCAACATTGGCCACTACCGGGCCGCGGCCAAGATCCTGGAAGGGGCAGGCACGGTCAAAGGTCGCCTCTGGATTTGTCCCCCCACCCGCATGGACGAAGAGCAACTGCGGGAAGAAGGCATCTACGGGATTTTTGCTGCTGCTGGAGCCCGTACCGAAATGCCCGGTTGTTCCCTCTGTATGGGCAACCAAGCCCGCGTGGAAGATGGGGTCACGGTCTTTTCCACCTCCACCCGCAACTTTAATAACCGCATGGGCAAAGGGGCTCAGGTTTACCTCGGCTCGGCGGAATTAGCAGCGGTGTGTGCCCTGTTGGGTAAAATCCCCACCAAGGAGGAATACATGGCGATCGTTTCTAACAAAATTGATCCGTTTAAAGGGGACTTATACCGTTATCTCAACTTCAACGAAATTGAAGACTTTGAGAACTTCGGGCGAGTGATTCCAGTGGATCAAATGCCTACCTTAGAAGCAGCTTTAGTATAGATCTCACGGGGGTTCCTGGGGGCGGTTGAATGGGTTAGATCTCAGAGGCTAAATCTCTAGATCTAAGCCAAGATCTAATCTTCTAATCTAATGGGTCAAGAGGCTAAGGCGATCGGCCCCCCTATCAGCCCCCATCTGGTCTATTACGTCTACCCCTTATTCCCGCACCATAATTGACATGGGGAACGGATACCAATTCAAACCGAATGTCATCCCAGACAAAAAAACGATCGTTCCTGATGGGATGAACTTGAAAAAACGTATCCAAAGTAGTGGTTCTCCCCTCCACTGCCCACATTCCCCCCGCCAACGATCGTTCCCATAATTCTTCTAACACTTCCTGACTGCCGTATAAACCCGGTTTTACACAGTTAGGATTAAATAAAGTTTTAAACCCCATGAACTCCAGCCCACCAATATGATCGGAATGGAGATGGCTAATATAAATATCAGAAATTTGGCAGGGAACAAGCCCAGCATCGTGTAAAGAAAAGCGGATATCAGAGCCACAATCCAGCAGTAAACGCTTACACTGGGGATCGGCAAAATGGGTTTTGCTTACCACAATATTACAATGGTAATTATCATCACCCACGGTAAACGCAGAACCGGAGCCAAGAAAAAGTAATTGCATGGGAACGATCGATAAAGATAAGAACGATATAGCAATTGAGATCACCCGTGAGATCACCCGGCTTCAGACCTATCGGTTCTAGAGGGGATCTGAGCAGGCTTTGGGGAACTCCGGTTCTCCGGCGGTTAGGTACACCCTAAAAATCAGGATTAAGCCTCTCCAAATTTGAAGACTCTCCCATTTTAAGCCTATTCCCGTTGATCGGGGCTTGCGTAACTCTTGCGTAACTTTTGCGTAACTCTATTCGGATGGGGTGGGTTCAGTCTGCCCCAGTGCGGTAGAATTTACGGTGCCACTGGCTAAAAAACTGGCTAAACCAAAGAATTGCATCCTGTGCAACTACATCCTGTTGAACTGTATCCTGTTGAACTTTCTTGAACCTGCAAGACCATGACTGAACCCAATCCCGCCGATTCTTCTCTCCATGATACAACCGATACCTCTCCGGATCCGGTAGTTTCCCGTAGTGGATCTAAAGCTCGTCAGCTTTTGGGGATGAAAGGAGCCCAGTCAGGAGAAACCTCCCTCTGGAAAATTCGCATCCAATTAATGAAGCCCATCACCTGGATTCCACTGATTTGGGGGGTAGTCTGTGGTGCGGCAGCCTCAGGAAATTACCACTGGACTTTGGAAAATTTCTTACAGTCCCTCACCTGTATGTTGATGTCTGGCCCCATGCTGGCAGGCTATACCCAAACCATCAATGATTTTTACGATCGGGAAATTGATGCCATTAATGAACCCTACCGCCCGATCCCGTCCGGGGCTATTTCCGTTCCTCAGGTCAAAGCGCAGATCCTCATTTTATTATTTGCTGGTTTGGGCATTGCGGCCCTGTTGGATTTGTGGGCTCACCACAGCTTTCCCCAAATTACAGCCCTAGCGCTCTTTGGCTCTTTCCTGTCCTATATCTATTCTGCGCCCCCCCTCAAGCTCAAACAAAATGGCTGGTTAGGGAACTACGCCCTGGGTGCCAGTTACATTGCTCTCCCCTGGTGGGCGGGCCAGGCCCTCTTTGGTACCCTCAGCCCCACGATCGTTGTGGTGACGTTGATTTATAGTTTGGCGGGTTTAGGCATCGCTGTGGTCAATGATTTCAAAAGCGTGGAAGGCGATCGTCAACTGGGGTTAAACTCCCTGCCCGTGATGTTTGGAGTGGGAACCGCCGCCTGGATTTGTGTGGTAATGATCGACACCTTTCAACTCGGTATTGCGGGATATTTGACCACCCTACACCAAAACCTTTACGCCGTTATTTTAGTGCTATTGGTTATTCCTCAGATTACCTTTCAGGATATGTACTTCCTGCGGGATCCCCTGAACAACGACGTAAAGTACCAAGCCAGCGCCCAGCCCTTTTTAGTTCTGGGAATGTTAGTCGCCGCCCTAGCGATCGGGCATACGGCTATTTAATTGAAAGCTGACCCACCCCTAGCCCCTCCCAAGAGGGGAACCGAACCCAAGATTCAAACCTATTCCCTATTCCCTAT
>DALYGI010000080.1:0-12717 GCA_031971595.1 Prochlorotrichaceae cyanobacterium CTOTU29312 | reverse complement strand
GAATTGGAAGAAATTCTCAAGCAAGATCTAGCAGCCCTAGACCAGGAACCCAATCCCCTAGAAGACCCGGATGATTCCTATCTCGGTCTGTCCTGGGTTACCTCTAGGGCTACCACGGCTCGGCAAAGCGGAGAACATTCCACCCCCAAACCCGTAGTTCTCTCCTCTCCGCCCCCGGCCAAGGCTAGCTCAACCCTCCAGGCTGATATGCCCCCCTTAGCCCCCGAACCCTTAGACCCGAATCAGGAACAAACCTGGTTTGATGAGGATGTGTTAGCGGAGGACACCCTCGCAGAAGAAGCACTGGCGAAACAGGCACGGGCCGTAGGAGCAGAGGGTTTACGAGAAGATCGGTTACGGGAAGATCACTTACGAGAAGATGGGTTAGCGGCAGATGGTTTAACAGAGGATTTCACAGATGGTTTAACAGATGAATTAACAGGGGATGAATTAACAGAAGAAGACCTGCTGGATCCCCTACCCCCCCGATCGTTGAGTCGGGAAGAGTTGGAACTGCAAATTGAGCAGTTACGATCGCAACAGGCCCCCCTCTCCCAAGTGGCCCATGCCCACCTGAACCTGGGACGGTATTACCGCCAGCAAATTGAACAGGGAGATTTAAGCGAAGAAGCCTTAACCGGAGCCATTGCCGCCTATGAGCAGGTTCTGGAATGGCTGTGCTTTAGTGAGGTTTCTCCTCAAGCCATGGGGGATGTGGTGTGGCCGGATATTCTCAATGACTTGGGAACCCTCTACTGGCTGGCCTCCCGTACTCCCCCGCAAGGCACGGATCCCCAACTTTACCTCCAGCAAGCAGTACAGGCTTATCAGTTGGGCTTGAAAAAAATTGATGAACAGGCGCATCCCCGATCCTATGCCATGCTCCAAAATAATTTGGGGACGGTGCTGAGCGACTTAGCCCAATTAGGGGATCCCTTACCCTATTTAGAAGGGGCTGTGGTGGCCTACCAAGCGGCGCTGCGGTACCGCCGGCCCGATACGGATCCCCTCAAGTTTGCGGACACCCAGAACAATTTGGGCACAGCCTACTGGCATTTAGCCCAGCATCAGGATATGGCAGAGAACCTGAAACAGGCGATCAATGCCTACAATCAAGCCCTTCGCTACTATCGCCCCGATCGGGAGCCCAATAGCTACGCCATGATCCAAAATAATTTGGGGACGGCTTACTGGAATCTGTCTCAAACGGGGTCTTCTGGTACCTTGGGGATGTCTACCGCTGAAAGCAATACCCAGCCCTCTAGACGGGATTGGTTACTGTTAGCGGTTAATGCCTACCAAAGCGCTCTCCGATTCCGCACGATCGACACGGCGGCGGCGGCCTATGCGGCGACCCAAAATAACCTAGGTACGGCTTATTGGCATTTGGCTAACTTTGCCGGGGATCAAATCGCCACGGTTCGCTCCTACCTGAAACTGAGCATTGAAGCCTATCAAGCCGCCCTAAAAGCCGCCGATCGGGTTCCCGCTAGCGGCCAGGGTTTAAGTTTCGATCGTTATGCCACCCATAATAATTTGGGCTTAATTCTCTACCAGAGTGCCCTGCTCAAAGATCCGAAGGATGAAGCCTTTACCCCTTCGGAAAATCAATTGGCCTCTGCATTACATCACCATCTGCAAGCCCTCAAGGGTTGGCAACAGACCCCGGATCTGTATCAATCTGCCTTAACCGCCGTGGTGCAGACCATTCGCACCTGTTATGAAACCTGGGGAACTGCGGGGCAAAATCGGGCTCTGAATCAGGTGCCGGGGAGCCTGTTAGCGGAAGTATTGAGTAAACTGTAGGCTTGAAAGTCCATACCTACCTGGCCTAACGCCACCCACTGCCCCTATGAATAACGTTTGGATCCTGCTCAAAGGTCTGGTGATGGGTCTAGCGATCGCCGCTCCGGTGGGGCCCATTGGCCTGTTGTGTATGGGGCAAACCCTCACCTATGGCTGGCGGGTGGGTCTGGCCACGGGCTTGGGGGCGGCTAGTGCGGATGCGGTGTATGGAAGTGTGGCGGCTCTGGGCTTAAGGGTCGTTTCCCAAATGCTCATGGATCACCAAGGGGGAATTCGGATTTTTGGGGGGCTCTTTTTAGCCTATTTGGGGGGGCAAGGTTTTTTGAGTGTACCGCCCTCGGCTCTTTCTGCATCAGAGAATCCCGCAGATTGGGAAAATCCAGCAGATCCCAAAGATCCAGTCGATCCCGAAGATCACCAAAACTCCCAGAATCCAACCCCTGAGAATCCAACCCCTAGCCGATCGCTCTGGCAGAGTTATTCCACCACCTTTGTCCTCACCCTGACCAACCCGGCCACCATCCTGATGTTTTTGGGGATTTTCTCTGGGCAGTCCCGGTTAGGGGCAACGGATCAGGCGATGTTGCTGGTGCTAGGAATCTTTTTAGGGTCGAGCCTGTGGTGGCTAACCCTCACAACCAGTGTGAATCTGGTTCGTCAAAGGCTCTCCGGCTCTGTGGTGCGTTGGGTAAATCAGGGGGCTGGGTTAGTAATTTTTGGCTTTGGGGTAGCGATCGTCCTTCAGGCCTTGCTAAAAAGAGGTTAAATCCTTCGGTACTACTTTCGCCCATGAGCATCCTGTCCCCATCTTCGTCTACCCTTCACTACCGTCTCACTTGGCTCGATCAGGTGGCTCAGGTTCCCCAAAGCCAATGGGATGCCTTGGCGAAGCCTCTGCCTACCCCCTTTTTTACCTGGGACTGGCTCCATAATTTAGAATCCTCTGGCAGTGCCACGGTGGAAGCGGGTTGGCAACCTTGCCATCTGGTGGTCTGGCGGGAGGAACAGGGGCAGGAGCCTCGGTTGGTGGCGGCGGCTCCCCTCTATGTCAAAGGCCACAGTTATGGGGAGTTTGTTTTTGATCACCAGTGGGCGGATTTGGCCTATCGCCTAGGGTTAGAGTATTACCCCAAACTGTTGGGAATGTCTCCCTTTACCCCGGCAGTGGGCTATCGTTTTTTAATGGATCCCGCCGAGGATGAGCTAACCTTAACCCGTGCAATGTTGAGCGCGATCGATCAGTTTTGCGATCGTAATCGGATTTTAGGATGTCATTTTTTGTATGTGGATGAAGCCTGGAAACCCCTGTTAGAAAGCAATGGTTATTTGACCTGGATGCACCATAATTCCGTTTGGCACAATCAGGGATTTCAGACCTTTGATGATTATCTGCAAATGTTTAATGCCAATCAGCGCCGCAATATTAAGCGGGAACGTAAGGCCATGGATACCGCTGGTTTGGTCTTAAAAACCTTTAGTGGTGATGAGATTCCCCATCATTTTTTTAGTGAGATGTATTGGTTTTATAGCGATCATTGTGATAAGTTTGGCTGGTGGGGTAGCAAATATTTAACCAAAAGTTTTTTTGAAAAATTACACCATACATTTAGGGAACATCTGCTCTTTGTAGCTGCCTTTGATCAGCAAAAAGACGATCGTCATCCGGTGGGAATGTCCTTCTGTGTCTACAAAGGCGATCGATTATATGGACGCTACTGGGGATCGCGGCGAGATTACGATTGTTTACACTTTAATGCCTGTTACTATTCTCCCATCGATTGGGCGATCGATCACAATATTCAAATTTTTGATCCGGGAGCCGGGGGAGCCCATAAAAAACGCCGGGGGTTTCCCGCTACTCCCCACTACAGTTTACACCGCCTCTATGACGATCGATTTCGGCATATCTTAGCCCCCTATTTGGCACGGGTAAATGAGATTGAAAAACAGGAAATTGAAGCCATTAATGATGAGTTACCGTTTACCCGTCCTGAGATCAGCCTTTAGGGAATGGCTACTCGTTTTTTTTCAGGATGAATCCAGTATCGACTTTGATGGGGTTTAAGGTGAGCTTCTGCAAGCAGTCTACTAACGTGGCGGGGAGAAATACTTTTCACAATATTTTGTTTAACCATAACCTCTGCTAATTCTCTGGCTCCCCAATGGCTAATGGCATAGTTGTAGCGTTCGGGAGGGTCACAGACAAGGGCAAACAAGTGCTTAATTTGTTCTGCTGTAAAGGTTGGGGGCGCACCTGGACGTTCCGCATCTTGGAGACGTGACAGAACGGATGAGCCTTCTGGATCCTTAGCTGTGTACTGGAGCCAACGGTTACGCCACGTTCTTACCATATCTCGACTAACTTCCAATTCTCGTGCAATCTCTCGGTTATTTTTGCCCGTGTTAGCAAGCAAGATGATGTTTGCCCTTAAGGCAATTTGTTGGGGTGTGTTGTGACGGTTCACTAGATCTTTAAGCTGAAGCTGTTCATTCTCGCTTAAACTGATCGGTTCAGGTGCAAGCCTAGCCATAGGAAAACTGAGCGTGTAGTGGTTACACCTCTAATAGTAGGCTAATCTGTGCCTCAGTGTACTAGGATTAGGTAGTAAGGCAGAATTGGGAATTGGGAATTAGAGGCTAATTAACAGTTAATGAATCCGTTACTGCACAAATAACCGCGCTTCTGCTTCCCGTCGTCGCCGTAAACCGTCTTCCGCAGAGGTGCCAGGGTTTACATATTTAACAAATTGCTCCCGAATCCAGGCATAATCCCCCCAACGATCGGGACTGTCGCACACGCGGGTAATGGAGGCAAATCCAGGCTGGGCATAAAAACGGGCTCCCAGATTATAGGCAAAGCTGTACAGGGCCGATCGTTGGTTGGCGTTCATGCGGGGCCAGGTGGGAATTTTTTCTAAGTAGGGTCGGGTAGACTCCTCAATGTGATCAATCAAATACACTTCTGCCTGTTGGCGGGTAATAATGTCTCCCTGGCGCACGGGGGTGCCATCGGGATAGTTAATGGTTCCATAGCCAATGGTGGGAACCCCCCAGCCATGAATCGGATCAGGATATGCTTCTGCCCGCCCATCGGGTAAGGCCTTGGCATAGCCTTCAAATTCTTTGATTAAGTCAATACCCGCTTGGGGAATGCCATTGCCCAGGGCTGGGGTTGGGGCCACCGGGGTGGTTGTGCCCAAAATGTTGCCCAAAACTCTGCCATCCTTGAGAATTTCCGCCGCAGGCTCAAACACATACCAGGTGTTCCGCCCATTGACAAAAAGCGGCTGTCCCTGAGGGGTTTGTCCCAGGGTAAATCGGAGATGGTTCCCCGCTGCCCGATAGGCCACCAACGGAAAAACTTGACCAGCCCTCACCAAGGCTCGGTTTTGGGGGGACAAACTGGAGGCTTGCTCGGTGCTGGTTTTCAGCCAGGTATCGGTTTTAATTCGCAAACTATAGCCCTGGGGAATCAGGACGGCCTCTGTCCTCACGGGAACCGGGGGAGAAACGATCGGCACGGGGGTTGGAGTAGCGGGGATCACAGGCGCGGGAGTGGGGATCGCAGTTCCTTGGAGGGATAAAACCTGACCATTCCGCAGAATTTGCATCACCGGAGCGTAGGCATACCAAGTATTGCGCCCCCCCACAAAAATCTGATAACCCCGTTGATCCTGGCCCAGGGTAAAGAGGATGTGATCCCCCATGAAACGATAGCCAGCCAAGGGCAATTCCACAAGGGCATTTAACACCGTCCGTTCATCGGCCCTGAGGCTAGTGCCCTGCACCGGACGCAGTTTCAGCCAGGTGTCCACAATGCTGCGAATACTGTAGGTCATGGGCTATTGCTCTCCTACACCCTCTTCAAAACCAGATAAAACCCTATCAAACTGCATAAAACCCTACGGGAATAATGGAATGTGGAATGTGAGCCTGAGAAAATTTTACAAAAGTTTACTAATGTTTACTCGTCCTCTATAATAACCAAGGAATTATTAACAGTGCTTTGAGTACAAACGTGGTTGCCGCCAGTCCATCCTTGGATACCCCCTTAGATACCCCTCCTCTGACGCTACCGAAGGCGTTTTTGGCTCCTCCCAGTGCCTACAATCCGAACCTTTGGATGTGTCTAGGGGCCTATCTAATTGCGATCGTGTCCACCGTAGCCTATTTTTGTTGGGGCTTACCGGATTGGTGCTGCTTTGGGTTAAATGTGTTAGCCCTGCACCTGGTGGGAACCGTAATCCATGATGCGTCCCATTTTGCGGCCCATCCCAATCGCATTATGAATGCGGTTTTAGGCCATGCCAGTGCCCTGCTGTTGGGGTTCTCTTTCCCGGTGTTTACCCGCGTTCACATGCAACACCACGCCCATGTAAACGATCCTGAAAACGATCCGGATCATTATGTATCCACGGGCGGCCCGTTGTGGCTCATTGCCCCCCGATTTTTCTACCACGAAGTTTTCTTTTTTAAGCGCAAACTCTGGCGCAAGTACGAATTGCTGGAGTGGTTTCTAGGGCGTTTAGCGGTGGCCAGCCTGGTTTACCTAGCGGCACAACTCGGTCAACTCGGCTATGTATTTAACTTTTGGTTTACCCCCGCTCTGGTGGTGGGCATTGCCCTGGGGTTATTTTTTGATTACTTTCCCCACCGTCCTTTTCAAGAACGGGATCGGTGGAAAAATGCCCGCATTTACCCTAGTCCCATCCTCAATGTGCTGATTATGGGGCAGAACTACCATCTGGTTCACCATCTCTGGCCCTCCATTCCCTGGTACAACTATCAAGCGGCCTATGAAGCCACCAAGCCTCTTTTAGAATCCAAAGGCAGTCCCCTCAGCCTGGGAATTTTAGAGCATCCCAAGGATTTTTTTGGGTTCCTGTACGATCTCTTTTTAGGCATTCGGTTTAAGCACTAGGGACACATCGATTTATCCCCTCCCTCCCTTACAATGGTTAGGGTGATGCCTCCCCCTTGCCTCCTATGACGATCGTTCTCTTCTATAGTCCTGAATTTCTCGAACACGATCCGGGTTCCTTTCATCCCGAAAATCCGGGCCGCCTCAGGGCGATCGTCAATGCGTTGGATCATTTACCCTGGAACGACCAATTAGAGTGGCGAGTGCCTACAGCCATTTCCCAGCGGGATCCCCTGCCCTGGGTTCGATCGGTTCATAACCCTGAGTATGTAGAAGCGGTTGCAACCTTAGCGGCGGAGGGGGGCGGTCGCATTGACGGCGATACGATCGTTTCCCCCCGGAGTTATGACGTGGCCTTATTGGCGGTGAACGCCTGGTTAGAAGGGGTAGATGTGGTCTTAAACGAGAAAAAATCCGCCTTTGCCATTGCCCGTCCCCCCGGTCACCACGCGACCCGCAACTATGGCATGGGCTTTTGTATTTTTAGTAATGCAGCCATTGCAGCCCACTATGCCCTGCAACAGCCAGGAGTCGATCGGGTTGCGATTTTAGATTGGGATGTCCACCACGGCAATGGTACAGAAGCGATCGTAGCGGCGGATCCTCGCATTGCTTACTGTTCCCTGCACGAATATCCCTTTTATCCCGGTACGGGCAAAGCCAGCGATCGGGGTGACCATGGCAATGTGTTGAATATTCCCCTAGCAGCGGGGAGTACCTTCGCGGACTATGTACCGGCCTTTGAACAACAAATTATTCCCTTTCTCAAAAGCTTTAATCCCCAACTATTAATCATTAGCGCAGGCTACGATGCCACCAAAGCAGACCACCTCGCCCATGTGTGTTTAGATCCCAAAGATTACCAACGCTTCACGGAATACTGTTTAGACATTGCCCCCCAATTGCTTTTGGGGTTAGAGGGCGGCTACAACTACGAAGCCCTCAGCGATGCGATCGTTTATACCCTGCAAGCCTTGATTACCTAAAGAATTTAGCCAGAAGCAGGTCACGAATCACTAATCACCAGTCACTAATCACCAGTCACTAACCACCAGTCACTAACCACCAGTCACTAATCACCAGTCACTAACCACGGTTAACTATCTTCGCAGTACAGAAGTAATAATGACCGTAATGGTCGCACTAGCAATCAAAGTAAACGCGAGTTGCACAACCCACTGGGTTGCCTGTTGGTAGTTACTAAAGCGATCGTTAAATTTCTCATTATCTGCGGACAGGGTATCTACGGTAGTAGACAGGCGATCGACTCTGGTAGACAGGGTATCCACTCTAGTGGACAGGGTATCTACGGTAGTAGACAGGTTATCCACGGTGGTGGACAGGTGATCTAGTTTTTGTTCAATACGATCGAGGCGATCGTCGCTGATGGTTGATTGTGTCATTTTTTAATCTCTCTATTGGTCACCCTGTAATTGGTCATCCTGTAACTATTGTCGCAGTATTTTAATTTTAGCCTCTGAACGGCTGATGTCTAGCAAGTGCGTTACCCTAATGCTGACCCTGTAATCCATAACCCATAACCCATCACGCCCGATATGATTGAACTCCACTGTCACACCACCTTTTCCGATGGCACCCTCACCCCCACCGAGTTAGTGAAAGCCGCGATCGAAGCGGGGGTGAAGGCTCTGGCCATTACGGATCATGACACCATGGGCGGTTGGGAAGAAGCCTATAGCGCTGCGGCTGCCCATGCCCAGGAGACGGGTGAAGCTCTGGAAATTGTACCTGGCTTGGAACTTAGCACCACCCACAATTGGCGATCGTTACACGTCCTAGGGTTTTATCCCGATCGATCTCAACTGGAAAATCCCCTTCAGGAACGGCTCCGGGGGCGGCAACGGCGGGCCGAAACCATTGCCCAGCGTTTAGCGGCCCTAGGATATCCCATCACCCTGCCCAGTCGGAATGGTCAAAAAGCCCCGGGCCGCCCTCACATTGCCCAGGCGTTGGTGGATGCGGGTCACGTCAAAACCTCCAAGGAAGCCTTCGATCGTTTTTTGGCGGACGACAAACCCGCCTATGTGCCCTACGAAAAATTGAGCGCAGTCAATGGCATTAAACTGCTGCGAGAGTGCGGCGCACTGCCGGTCTGGGCCCACCCTTACCTGTTCCAAGGGGGAGCGGTAGAAGCCTGCTTACCGGAGTTTGTGGCAGCGGGCTTAATGGGGTTGGAAGTGTATCACCCCCACCACAGTCCCACGGAAGTTCAGCGGCTGACCCAACTCTGTCAGGAGTACGGCTTAGTGATGACCGGCGGCAGTGATTACCATGGCCCCGCTCAGTCTAATCGCCATGCCCCCCACCTCAACGCCCTCAAAGTGCCCTTGGAACTGTTGAAGGATCTGAAAACAGCCCATCTCAATACAGCCCATCTCAATACAGCCCACCTCAACACAGCCCAGCACAGCCCCACACCAACACAGCCCCACACCAGCACCCCAGCATGAGCAACGATCGCTTACCCGCCACACCCACAACGATCGCAGAGGTGCGGATTACGGGCCAATCCTGGGAGGAGGGCATTATTCAGGGGGATCTCCAGGCCAATGACCTCACCTGGGAATTTCAATGGTGCTTCCGCCAAGGCAGGCTTCGGGTGCAGCCCTCCCTGGGTCGTGCCCTGATTCAGGATGCTCTGCTCAAGTTTTTAGTCCAGCAGGATTATCATCTAGAACCCGGCGGTAATTATAGTTTTGAAATTCGCGCTCGCATTTAAGGGGTTGGGGGCCGTGGTAAAATACACCTAGCCCTATGGCTCAATACCCTATTTGCCCCTTTCAGTGAAGCCCCTACCCCATGAGTGATACCCAGGAACGCATCGTTTTAACAGATCTGCGGAGTGAAATGTCCCGATCTTACCTGGAGTACGCCATGAGCGTGATTGTGGGTCGGGCGCTGCCAGATGCGCGGGATGGCTTAAAGCCCGTCCATCGCCGTATTCTCTATGCCATGTATGAATTGGGGCTTACCCCCGATCGTCCCTTCCGTAAGTGTGCGCGGGTGGTGGGGGAAGTGCTGGGGAAATACCATCCCCACGGCGATACGGCGGTATACGATGCCCTGGTGCGGATGGCTCAGACCTTTTCCATGCGATCGCCCCTGATTGATGGTCATGGCAACTTTGGCTCTGTGGATAATGACCCTCCGGCGGCCATGCGTTACACGGAATGTCGCCTGCAAAACTTAACCATGGAGGCGCTGCTCCAAGATATTGAAGCGGAAACCGTCGATTTTATTGATAACTTTGATGGCTCCCAACAGGAGCCGGTGGTGCTGCCCTCCCGGTTGCCCCAACTGCTGCTCAATGGCTCGTCGGGGATTGCGGTGGGCATGGCCACCAATATTCCGCCCCATAACCCCAGTGAATTGATTCGGGGGGTTCTTGCCCTGATCGACAATCCTGAGATTACCGATGGGGAGTTGATGCACTATATCCCCGCGCCAGATTTTCCCACCGGGGCGCAGATTCTTGGCAATTCAGAAATTCGGGAAGTGTACACCACGGGCCGAGGGTCGATCGCCATGCGGGGGGTGGCTAGCATTGAGGTGCTGGAGCATCCGGGCCGGCCCGATCGGGATGCCATTATCGTCACGGAATTGCCTTTCCAGACCAATAAAGCCGCCCTGATTGAAAAAATTGCAGAACTGGTCAACGACAAAAAACTAGAGGGCATTTCCGACATCCGCGACGAAAGCGATCGGGATGGGATGCGGATTGTGATTGAACTGAAGCGGGATGCCTATCCCCAGGTGGTGTTGAATAATCTTTACAAGCAAACCCCCCTGCAAAGCAACTTCAGCGCCAATATGCTGGCCCTGGTGGAGGGGGAGCCCCAACTGCTGACCCTGAAGCGGTTCCTGGAAGTCTTTTTGGATTTTCGCATTGAAACCATTACCCGCCGCACCCGCTACGAACTCCGCAAAGCGGAAGAACGGGATCACATTCTCCAAGGGTTATTGGTGGCCCAGCACAACCTGGATGCGGTGATTGCCCTCATTCGCCAAGCCCAGGATACGGTGTCTGCGAAACAGGAACTCATCAGCGTTTATAACCTCTCGGAAGTGCAGGCGGATGCGATTCTACAAATGCAACTGCGCCGTTTAACCGCCCTCGAATCGGACAAAATTGAGCAGGAACATCAGGAACTACAAGCCAAGATTACGGATTTACAGGATATTCTGGCGCGGCGGGAGCGGGTTCTGGAGATTATTCGTAGCGAATTAAACGCCCTGTCCCAACGCTTTGCCAGTGAGCGCAAAACCCGCCTCATTGAAGTCAGTGGCTCCCTGGATACGATCGATCTGATTGCGAACGATCGAGCTTTAATCTTGCTGACGGATCAGGGGTACATCAAGCGGATGCCCGTAGACACCTTTGAAGCCCAAAACCGCGCCACCCGTGGCAAATCCGGTGCCCGCATGAAAGAAGATGATGCCATTGCCCACTTCGTCACCTGTTGCGATCACGATTTTGTCCTCTTCTTTAGCGATCGGGGGGTGGTCTATAGCATTCCCGCCTACGAAATTGCCGTGGGTTCCCGCAACGCCAGAGGGGTTCCCCTAGTGCAATTGTTGCCCATTCCCCGTGAAGAGCGCATCACCTCGATCGTGGGAGTGTCTGAATTCCGGGATGACGAATATCTGTTGATGCTGACCCAAAACGGCTACATCAAAAAAACCGCCCTCTCCGCCTTTAGCAACATCCGCACCAACGGTTTAATTGCCATCACCCTAGGGGACGGGGATGAACTGCGCTGGGTACGTCTAGCCCGTCCCGAAGACAGCATTTTGATCGGCTCCCGCAAGGGCATGACCATTCACTTCAAAGCCAGCAACGAAGACCTGCGCCCCCTGGGGCGGGCCACGCGGGGGGTCAAATCCATGAACTTCCGGGAAGGGGATGCCCCCATTTCCATGGACATTTTGCCCGCCCAAATTACCGCCCAGATGTTGGATGCGGGGGACACGGACGAACTGGAGAATGAGAGCGAAGAGGAAACCGTCCACAGTAACGGCCCCTGGGTATTAGTGGTCACCACGAAGGGCTTAGGTAAGCGGGTTCCCGTGACTCAGTTCCGCCTACAAAGACGATCGGGCTTGGGCTTACGAGCCCTGAAATTCCGCCATGAAGAGGACGAACTAGCGGCCCTGTGGGTGGTGCAGGAAGGTCAGGAGTTGATGGTGATTACCCAGCGAGGGGTGATTATCCGCCAAGCCGCCGACGATATTCCCCAGCAGTCCCGTGCGGCGACGGGGGTACGGGTGCAGCGGTTAGACGAAGAGGATGCGATCGCTGCGGTGGCGTTAGTGCCAGATATGGCGGTCGAAGCAGAGGAAAGTGAGGGGAATTAATCGTTTTTCAAATTTTCGTTTTTCAAACTTTAGGAGGCATTCATGAAAAATTACAGACTTTTAGGGATTATAGCAAACACCAATCAGTTTTTTACCTTTATTAAGGAGAATACAGGAAACAATGATTTTAATAATCAAACGGTAGCCTATAAAGCTGTTTATGGCTTGTTTGCCAATGCTCAGGCTCTATACAAAACCCTTGAGTCTCACACCTCTGAGCGGCAATCAACTTTTGTGGAAGCCTAAAAATATCTCACTGCGGATCAGGAACGTGATTTAGTTGCGTTAACAACGCTCAATGTTCTAGCAATTTGTAATGCTGACATGGAAGCGTTCGTTAACCAGGATCCCATTGCCTTGGACAAAGAAAAAGAGGTTTTAAAGTTAGCAGTCAAACTTTTCAGAGATACCGCTCAAGCAACATATAATGCGGTGGGGAATCCTCGGTGGATTGATGAATGTTAGCGTCTCTGAGATTTTAGAACCCAAGTCCTTCCGTTAACGAGGATCCCCTGACCGTTTCAGCCGTTCTGAGGATCGTCTTGTGTCGATCGGCTATGATCTGCTTTAGTTTGTCCTCCTATTCCAGATCAAATCTTTGAGGGAATGCGGAA
>DALYGI010000079.1:0-12725 GCA_031971595.1 Prochlorotrichaceae cyanobacterium CTOTU29312 | reverse complement strand
ATTTGTTAAAATGGGACTATCAACCTCAAAAACGCAGTAAAAGCTGGCGGGTGACCATCCAAATTCAACGACGAGAAATTCTGGATTTACTGGAGGATAATCCTAGCCTTAAGCCTTATCTAGAAATGGTTATGGCAAAGGGACATCGGGCTGGATTGGATCTGGTGGTTAAGGAAACGCCTTTGAATTATAGAGATTTACCCCCTGAACCTATTTATACTCTAGAGCAATTACTGGATCCTAATTTTCCAGTCCATTTAGATGAATACTAATTCGGTTCAGTCATAGAAATATAAAATAATGAGTGAAACCTTGACAGATTTTAAGCTCACTGGAGGAAAAGAAAATGACACGGGTTAAGAAAAAAACTTCTCTAGTTTTACCTATACAGAGGAGTTTAAGTATCTGAATATTCAGGAAATATTGCCGTGGTCGTTTTCAGTAAAACCGATCGTACCGAGTGAATTTTTCCAAGAAAATCTCCGCAGAATCCATGAGGTTTTTGATTTACACAGTGGAGAAGAATCGAAAAAGCTGTTGATTGATGCGATTTGTCAGGAAGTTTTATATCAGTTTAAGCATCTGAAGATCTGGAAGGCGGCTCCCCTAAGTGATGAATATACGATCGGCTATGTGGATTATTTAATGGCGGAACGTAAAGCTTATTTAGAAGCGCCTTTTTTGTGCATTGTGGAAGCAAAAAGAGATGATTTTGAGCAGGGATTGGCTCAGTGCTTGCCGGAAATGAAGGCGTGTCAGTATAATAATCAAAAGCTGGGTCAGGCTTTGGACATTTATGGGATTGTGACCAATGGGAATAGTTGGGAGTTTTATTGGTTGTCACTGAATGGTCAGGTCTACGGCACAGAAACCTATTCTATCGGTAATATATCTGATTTACTGGGTAGAATTTACTCTGTTTTTCAGCTTTGCGAACAACATTTATTGTCTGTTTTGAAAGGAGAAAACAATGACTGAAATTTTATTACAGAGAATTTCCTTGGATCCAGAAATTTGTCATGGGAAACCTTGTATTCGTGGGTTACGTTACTCAGTTGAATTTTTACTAGAATTACTGAGTTCTGGAATGACCCAAGAGGAGATTTTGCGTGACTATGATGATTTAGAAAAAGCTGATATTTTGGCAGTTCTGGTTACATTGATGCGAGGAAAGGCTACAGTAGAAATGACAACTGATGAAATTCTCAGCTTGACGCGAGGCAATGAACGAGGAATGTCACTCGCTACCTTATCTCTTCTCTAATTTTTGTTAATATTCCTTGATTTCTCTCTCATAGATTTCCATTATGCTCAACCGTAATCGCGCCCAAAAGTATCTCAAGACGTTTGATTTTGAGTCTCTATTCATTGAAGAACTGGGATGGGATACGATCGATCGTCTCGTCTTACCCTTTGAAGTTGAGGGTGAACAGTTCGAGGTGGTTTCGATCGCTCAAAAGCGGGGTTTTGTGGTTTACCAGTGCGTCACTTCAGAAATGCCAACGCGGCCCGTGCGGTTAAAGTTGGAGCGGCAACTGACGGACTATAGAAAAGCTCACCTGTTGGTGTTTGGGGATGAGGACAAAACGCAGCAGGAATGGTTATGGACGAAACCGGAATCGGGAAAAAATCCGAAGCCGCGATCCCATTCTTACAAGGTGAAACAAAACCCGGAGGCGTTGCTGCAAAAGCTGGAGGCGCTGATTGTGGAGTTTAAGGAAGAAAAGGGGCTAACCCATGTGGATGTGGCGGAAAAGATGAAGCAGGGCTTTGATATTGAGCGGGTTACCAAGCAGTTTTTCCAGGATTTTGAGGGGTTACATCAGTCGTTTTGTTTAGAGATTTTAGGCATTGAATCGGAAGCCGATCGTCGCTGGTATGGGTCAGTTTTATTGAATCGGTTGATGTTTGTTTATTTTTTGCAGCGGCGCTATTTTCTGAATCAGGGGGATGCTTTATATTTACAAAATAAGTTAAAAGCTTGTCAACAGGAGGGCAGGAGTTTTTACGAATTTCTCAAAGATTTATTTTTTGTGGGCTTTGCGAAACCGGAATACCTACGGGATCCAGAGATTCAAAAACGTTTAGGAAAAATCTGTTATCTGAATGGGGGGTTATTTTTACGCCATCCGATCGAGCAAAAGTATCCTGATATTCAGATCAGCGATCGTGCTTTTTCCCAAGTTTTAGAGTTATTTTCTCGATATTCCTGGCATTTGGACGATCGCCCTGACAAAGATCCGCTGGAGATTAACCCGGATGTATTGGGCTATATTTTTGAGAAGTATATTAACCAAAAAGAGTTTGGTGCGTATTACACTCGCCCCGAAATTACAGAATATCTCTGCGATCGTACCATCAATAAGTTAATCCTCGATCGGGTTAATGCTTTAGGGCACAATTTCAAGACTTTAGCGGCATTGTTTGCGGCTTTAGATCCGGTTCTTTGTCAGGTTTTATTAAAAGAGATTTTACCGACCTTAACCCTTTTAGATCCAGCCTGTGGATCGGGGGCGTTTTTGGTGGCGGCAATGAAGACGTTAATTCGGATTTACACCCAAGTTGCTGCAAGGGCTAAGTCATTACTAGAAGACCCTCATCCCCTAACCCCTTCTCCCAAGCAGGGCGAAGGGGAACCGGAATCTCTTACTCCCCTCTCCCATTCTGGGAGAGGGGCTGGGGGTGAGGGCAACTTTGCTCAACGCTCAGAAGACCCTCATCCCCTAACCCCTTCTCCCAAGCAGGGCGAAGGGGAACAAGACTATTGGGAAGTTTCGCCAGCATTGCGGCGACGGATGACGGAAGTGGCTCAACAATTTCGTAAAAAACCTACATCTAGTGAAGCTATCTTATGGCAAGCTTTGCGGAATCGAAAATTAGAAGGCCGTAAATTTAAGCGACAGCAACCCATTGGTAGTTTCATTGTTGATTTTTTCTGTGGAAAAGAGCGCTTAATTGTAGAAGTAGATGGATCTATTCATCAAAACCAGCAACAAGCGGATCAGCAACGTCAACAACTACTGGAATCATTAGGCTTACGGTTTATTCGGCTCAAAAGTGAATTAATCGAGCAAGATTTACCGATCGCTTTATCCCAAATTTCCGCAATGTTCTTACCCCCCTCTACCGCCTTGGGAGAGGGGCTGGGGGTGAGGGAAAAGATTGCTCAATGGCTTCAGGAGTCTGCTAACCATCCATCGTTAGAGTATTACATTAAAAAACGAATTATTACGGACAATCTCTATGGTGTAGACATCATGGAGGAAGCGACGGAAATTGCTAAGTTACGTTTATTTTTAGCGTTGGTTTCTTCGGCAAAAACGGTCAATGATTTGGAACCGTTGCCCAATATTGATTTTAATATCATGGCGGGCAATTCTTTAATTGGTTTAATTCGCGTAGATTCCGAGGGGTTCGATTTATTACAGGGGTTAGCAGCTTCGGCGTATCAGAAAATTTTAGAAGATAAGAATTATCATATTGATTTATACAAAAAACACGCCTTTTTGCCAGGGGATCGGGATGAGTTACCCCAAGAAACGCGACTTTTGCAATTGCGGGATCATATTGACAAGCTCAATCAAGACTCTCAGGCTAAGTTAAATCAATTATTGTTCGATGAATTTAGTATAAAGTTGGGGATTAAGTATGAAGAGGCACAGTTAACGGGCAAACCACAAAAACGAGTTCTGACGATCGTAGATATTAATACTTTAGAGCCGTTTCACTGGGGGTATCATTTTGATAAGGTGTTTGCGCGGGGTGGGTTTGATGCGATCATTGCGAATCCACCGTGGGAAATTTTTAAGCCTCAAGCGAAGGAGTTTTTTGCTCACCATAGTGATTTAGTCACTAAAAATAAGATGGACATCAAGACATTTGAAAAGGAACAGAAAAAACTTTTAGCTAATCCAGAAATTGCCGCAGCTTGGTTAGAGTATCAGAGTAAATTTCCCTATGTGAGTGCTTATTTTCGATCGTCTCAAGATTATATCAATCAAATTTCGGTTGTAAATGGCAAAAAAGCAGGTACGGATATTAATCTTTACAAATTATTCCTAGAGCGTTGTCATCATTTGTTACGCAAAGGTGGAGAATGTGGCATTGTCATTCCTAGCAGTATTTATACGGATTTAGGAACAAAGCAACTCCGACAAATGTTATTGAGTGAAACGGAAATTACGGGTTTATTTTGTTTTGAGAATCGCAAAGAAGTTTTTGAAGGTGTCCACCGTAGCTTTAAGTTTGTGATTCTATCCTTTGAGAAAGGCGGCACAACCCGATCGTTTCCAGCCCGCTTTATGCGTCACGATGTTGCAGAATTAGCTGATTTTCCCAATGCTCAGGATATTTGCTTAGATGTAGACCTGATTCGTAAGCTTTCCCCCGATTCCCTGTCAATTATGGAATTTAAGGAAGCGATCGATATTACCATTGCTGAAAAAATGCTGCAATTTCCCCTATTGGGCGAAACGATCGAAGGTAAATGGAATCTTAAGCTTACCCGTGAATTTGACATGACTAATGACAGTCATCTGTTCAAAACGGAACCTGCACCGGGGCGGCTCCCCCTTTACGAAGGTAAAATGATTCACCAGTTTACCCATCAGTTTGCCGAGCCACGTTACTGGGTAGATGAGCAAGAAGGACGTAAAGCAGTTTTAGGGAAAAATGGCGTGGATAGTGGGCAAAAATTGGATTATCAAGGCTATCGATTGGGTGTAAGAGCAATTGCTCGAAATACTGATATTCGGACTTTGATTATTGGTATGATTCCAAAAAATATTTTTTGTGGAAATTCTGTATTGTCTTCATTTAACTCAAATCTTTCTGATCTCGAATTATTAGTTATTTTGAGTCTTTGTAATTCATTTACATTGGATGCTTATTTGCGCTCAATGGTTTCTGCGAATATCAATATGTTTTACATTTATCAACTACCAGTTCCCCGCTTACAACAAGGCGACAAATGGTTTAATCCAATCGTAGAACGAGCCGCCAAACTCATTTGCACCACTCCCGAATTTGATGACCTGTGGGCGGAGGTTTTCCCTCATCCCCTAACCCCTTCTCCCAAGGGGGGAGAAGGGGAACCAGAATTTCAAAGTCCCTCTCCCTCTTTGGGAGAGGGATTTAGGGTGAGGGCTGGTAAGGGTGTAACCAACGACGTAGAGCGGGGAAAACTTCGCGCCGAACTCGATGGCATCATTGCCCACCTGTACGGCTTAACCGAAACCGAATTTAGGCATATTTTAAGCACCTTTCCGATCGTCCCTGACCCCGTAAAACTCAACGCCCTCAACGCCTACCGAGATGTTCGCACAGGACTTATTCAATAGCCATGTTAAAATCAATTCAAATCAAAAACTTTAAAGCTGTCCAAAGTAGTAAGGTAATTCGCCTCACTCCGCTAACAGTTTTTATTGGCAATAATGGCTCCGGCAAAAGCAGCATTGTTGAAGCCCTAGAAACCTACCAAACGATCGTTACTTCTGGTTTAGATACAGCCATGCTGCCTTGGCGAGGATTTGAGTATATTCGTAATCAGGCTGTCCCTCACAAATTGAATACTGCTAATGGCAATGGTAATCAAGCTTACCAAACCAATCCGATTGAATTTAATCTAAATTGGCTCAATTACTACGCTACCATGACGATCGCTGCTGGGACAGGATATAATAAAATCTTTATCAAAGAAGAGGAAATAAAAATTAATAATCAGTCCATTCACGAGAGATCTAAGCTAAATTTAGCCAATGATCAATCAATGATTTCATCCAACTTAGATCATCAACTGAATATTGATTTATTTGAAACGATCGCTAGCTGGCAATTTCTCAACTTAAATCCCTACCTCATGGGAGATCCGATCGTACAAAAACGCACAGGTGGTGTTACTCGTCTGGCTAAAGATGGCTCTAATATCGCTGATTATCTGTTGAATATTTATAAGCAAAACCCAGCAGTATTTGAAGGGATCCTTGAAGTCTTACAGTATGTTCTTCCCTATGCCCGCGATCTCCAAACTAAGATCACATCAGAATTAGAACGAAGCGTTTACCTTCAACTCACTGAGGCAAATTTCCAAGTTCCCGGCTGGTTATTCTCTACCGGAACCCTACGAATCCTAGCCTTATTAGCCGTCTTGCGCCATCCTCAGCCCTCCCCCTTAATCGTCATTGAGGAAATCGAAAACGGTCTAGATCCCCGCACCATTCATTTAATCGTGGATGAAATTCGTAATCTAGTTGAATCAGGTCTATCTCAGGTAATTCTTACCACCCACTCACCTTACCTCCTTGATCTACTTCCCCTTTCTCAAATTGTCCTCGTCGAACGTGACCCTAAAGGACAACCCCTATTTACTCGCCCTGCTCATCAAAAATCCCTCGATACCTGGGCAGAACAATTCACCCCCGGCAAACTTTATACAATGGGTCGATTCAGCTAGGAGAAAACATCTTGAAAATAGGAATGATTTTTGAATGTGGCCCCGAAGGAGCCGATAAAAAAGTCTGTGAGCACTTTGCTCGTCAACTTGAGCCAGAGCTTGAGATCATAAGCATTACCCTGGACAACAAACCTAAATTAATTAGCGAATGTGGCAGGGCTGCATCACAGTTGCTCAAAGATGGTTGCGATCGTGTTTTAATTATTTGGGATCTTTATCCAGCATGGCGAGAAAAGAAAAAAAACCTGTCGTAAAAACGATCGGTTAGAAATTCAAAAATGCTTAGAACATTATGGAGTTAATTCTTCACAAGTACACCTAATTTGTATCACCGAAGAACTAGAAGCTTGGCTAATTACCGATGGTCATGCTATCTCCGCCGTTCTTTCAACTCCCGCTCATCCCGTTTCCATACCTGATAATAAAAAGACCGAGACCGTAAAGAATCCTAAAAAGTACTTAATGAAACTATTTAAGGAAAACACAGGGAGACCCTATAGCGACCTTCAACACGCAGAAAAAATTGCTCGACAAATAACAGACTTAAAAAAGATTAAACGCTGTCCATCATTTGCCCGTTTTGTTGCTAAAATTCAAGGAGATATACCCTAATTTAAGCATTAGAGATGCTCCGGGGGTGTTCATGAAATGTAACGCACCACTCTCCTCTTGGCCAGTATGATTTGAGCAGGTTTGTATTGTTTGTGTATATCAATCATGTCTGTGGATTCCATTTCTAGCGCGTCTCCTTCTGGTTCCCCGATCGTTGTGGTGGGGGGTGGAGCTTTGGGGTTAAGTGTGGCCTACTTTTTGGGACAGGCTAATCTGTCCACGCTGTTAATTGCTCCCCCCGATCGCAATGGGGTTGCGTCTTTGGCGGCGGGGGCCATGATTGATGCGTTTGGGGAAATGGATCAGATTCACTCCGACCTCGATCGCTTGCGGTTGACGGTGAAGGTAGAGGCTCAGCGCTACTATCCCCACTGGCTGGAGCGGTTGGCGGCGGAGTCGGGGTTATCCATTACCCAGCAACAGGGGATGTTTTTAATTGGCAATAACCAGGGCGCGGACGATCGGACTCAGTTAGCGCAAATTCGTCAGGAAATGCAAAGCTATGGGGAAGCCTTTGAAGCGGTTGAACCCAAGGAAGTGCCAGGGCTAGACCCCCACGATCGCTATCCAGTGCAGGAAGCATTGTTTTTAAAAGGGGCGATGACGGTGGACAGTGCCCAACTCCTCAGCGCCATTGAACAGGCCGCCCTCAACCGGGGACACTATCAACGTCTGCTCGATCGGGTGGTGGAGATTGTGCCTCCAGCCAAAACAGGCGAAGCCTATCAGGTTAAAACCCAAACCGGGACGATCGTGGCGGCGGAAGCGGTGGTGGTGTGTGCGGGAGCCCATACCCTAGAGGTTTTAGGGGAAACCTGGGCCAATAAGCTAGCCCTGCCCCCCCTCTACTTTGGATTGGGATCCGGCTGTGTGGTCAACCATGCCCCGGCCATTCCCTACGGCATTCGTACCCCCAACCGTCCCCTAGCGGCGGGCGTGCATCTGGTGCCCCGTGCGGAAGGCGGCCTATATTTAGGAGCCAATAACTACTTTGGCGTAGACCTGCACCAGCCCCTAGGCAGCACCCTCGCGGATGTCCACACCCTGCTCGAAGGAGCGATGCACCAAATGAACCGAGGGTTACAGCGAGCCTGCTTCGTCTCCGTCAATTGGGGGCTGCGTCCCGTCACCCCAGCAGATCAGCCTCTCCTAGGGGAAACCGCCCAACCCCGCCTCTTCATCGCCACCGGCACCCACCGCACCGGCATTCACTACGCCCCCCTCTTCGCCCAGTGGTTAGTCGCCGCCATCCAAGGGCAACCCAACCCCCAAGCCCATCCCTTCAGCCCCGCCGCCATCCAAGACTTACCCAAACCAGCCCCCACCCTGCGGGACGGCATCCAAGCCCTCCTGGGATCCCTACTCCTCCCCAACGGACACCTCCCCTACGATCGCCAACAGCAACTCGAAAACCTCCTAGAACTCCTCCTAAAACGATCGTTCCCCAGCCACTTTCCCGGAACCGACCCCAGCCTAAGCGCAGACCTAGAAACCTGGCTTCAGAAAATCCCCAACCCCAAACCCGCCCTAGTACAATTACTACGACAGACCCAACCTACAAGCTAGTACACTGAGACAGAAGTTTGACTGCTATTGCACCGAGATCCCCGGTTTCTCTAGTCTTCGTTGTTCAATCTTGGCTTTGAATCGATAAGAAAACGGAGATCAACCCCTAAGACTAAAAGCGATCGTTTTGATCCCCGTTTCTTCTCCAACGTAGTCCAACAGGTGCAAGCTATACCTATAATGGCAGGCTAATCTGTGCCTCAGCGTACTAGATTGAAAAATCCAACCCCTACTCAAAACTAATCCTGTCCCCTATCCCCTATTCCCTAACCCCTATTCCCTATTCCCTAACTCAAAACTCAACCCTCAAAACTCAAAACTCAAAACTACCCCCCATGCCCCCCCACTACTACCTCAAACAAGGGTCAGGTCTCGATCGTCCTTTGCTGCTACGCTTTTTGCAACGTACCTACCAAGAACTGTGTCCCCAGGCGAGTTTAGGGCACTTGGCCACCACCGCTGAGCAGTATTTTTCGGGTCGGACTCCCCTCTGGTGGGTGGAATGGCTGGATCCCAATCCTGATCCGTCGGCGCGGCGCGGTTTTTTGGAGCAGGTGGTGAGTCCAAATCGCATGGTCAAAGTGGGCTGTTTGTGGATGGGGAATGCGATCGATCAGTGTCAGGGCGATCGTCATAGCCATATTTTTTTGTTGTACGTTGCCCCAGAGCATCGGCGGCAAGGGTTAGGACGATCGTTAATGCAAACCGCTGAAACTTGGGCCAAACACCAGGGCGATCGACAAATTACCCTCCAGGTTTTTGTGAGTAATACCGCTGCCCTTGGCCTGTACAAAGCCCTAGGGTATGAGGCCCAATCCATCACCCTCGGCAAATCCCTCTAAAGTCTCTCTAAAGTCTCTCTAGGGTTTCCCGCAAGAAGTAACCGTTACGTTTATCCTAATCCAAGGCTGTCTTAAGTCTTGGCGGCAATTGAATAGGGCAAAGGGGGGACTTGGCGTGACAGATAATCTAACGGGAAGCCGGGTAAAGGTAGGCCAGGACGTGTGCGCTCTCGTCCGGGCTCAGTTGCAGGTTTTGCTAGAGCAGGAGAATTTTGGCGGCGCAAAGGCGTTGTTAATCCCCGTACAACCGGCGGATATTGCGGAGGCCATCGAGGGGTTGCCGGAGGCTATGCAGGCCATTGCCTTTCGGCTGTTGTCCAAGGATGAGGCGATCGAGGTGTATGAACACTTAGACTCCAGTATTCAACAGGATTTAATTCAGGAGTTTAAGCGCCAGGAATTGCTGGATATTGTGGATCAAATGTCCCCGGACGATCGGGCCCGCTTGTTTGATGAACTGCCCGCGAAGGTGGTGCGACGGATCCGCAAGGAACTGAGCCCGGAAGAGTGGGATACCACGGCGCTCCTGCTGGGGTACGAGTCAGGCACCGCTGGGCGCATTATGACCCCGGAATACCTGTCTTTAAAGGACAATATGACCGCAGCACAAGCGATCGATCGCATTCGTAGCTTGGCGGATCTTACGGAAACGGTCTATTACCTCTACGTGACGGATAACGCTCGCCGCCTGACGGGAATCCTCTCTTTGCGGGATATTGTGGTGGCTCAGCCGGAGGAAACCATTGGGGAAATTATGACCCGCGATGTGATTGCGATCGATACCTACACGGATCAGGAGGAAGCGGCTCGGATTATTCAGCGTTACGACTTTCTAGCCGTCCCCGTAGTCGATCGGGAGCGCCGCTTAGTGGGCATTATCACCGTGGATGACATCATCGACATTCTGGAAGAGGAAACCACGGAGGATATTTACGCCTTGGGGGGCTTGCAATCCGGGAGCGATGATTACTTTCAGACCAACCTGCTCACCGTGGCCCGCCGTCGGGTGGTGTGGCTCTTGGTGCTGCTCATTACCAACACTGGCACCAGTGCGGTGATCAGTAGTCAACAGGATATTTTGCAACAGGTGGTTGCCCTGGCCGCCTTTATTCCCCTCCTCATTGGCACCGGGGGAAACGTGGGGGCTCAGTCTTCCACCGTGGTCATTCGGGGCTTAAACACCGAGCGCTTGCGGAGCATCGGCCCCCTACAGGTCATTCTGCGGGAAACCACCGCCGGAGCCATGTTGGGCATCATGCTGGCCGCCGTGGTGACCCTGTGGGCGTACTGGCTGCAACCCGCCTTTCCGGGGGTCTCCGTGGCCGTGGGGATTAGCTTGGTGGCCATCTCCATTTTAGCCTCCACCGCTGGCGCAACCCTGCCCCTGTTGTTTGAACGGTTTGGCTTAGATCCGGCCCTCATGTCTGCGCCCTTTATTACCACAGTGGTGGACGTTTTAGGGGTCTTTATCTATCTCAAAATCGCCACCTTAATTTTAGTCACCTAGAGTCGCCTAGGAAGAGTTCGTAGTAGGATAGCCCCAGTTGTTGATCGGAACCGTTGCTATGACTACTGCCCCCCTTCTCGACGCTCCTGTGTCCCTAGACAAGGTACAGAAAGCGATCGTTGCGAGTCAGGACTTTTTACTATCCTTACAATATCCCGAAGGCTACTGGTGGGCAGAGCTAGAATCGAACCCTAGCATCACAGCGGAAGCCCTCCTCGTTCACAAAATTTGGGGCACGGATACCCGCCTACCCCTACACAAACTAGAAACCTATTTTCGCCAACACCAACGGGATCACGGTGGCTGGGAACTGTTCTACGGCGATGGCGGCGAACTCAGTGTCTCCATCGAAGCCTACATGGCTCTGCGCCTCTTAGGGGTTCCCAGTGATGACCCCGCCCTGGCTAAAGCCCGCACCTTCATCCTCGATCGGGGGGGCATTACCAAAAGCCGAGTATTCACCAAAATTCACCTGGCCCTGATTGGCTGCTATAGCTGGCGGGGAGTGCCCTCTCTGCCCCCCTGGGTGATGCTGTTGCCCAATTCTTTCCCGATGTACGAAATGTCCAGTTGGGCACGGGGCAGCACCATTCCCCTCTTGATTGTGCTGGACAAAAAGCCCGTGTTTCCAGTTAATCCCCTCATTAACCTGGATGAGTTGTACTGTCCTGGCACCCGCTTTAATGTGGATTTGCCCAGTAACAACGACTGGACGGATATTTTTCTCTTTTTGGATCAAGGTTTTAAAATCGCAGAAGACCTCAACCTCGTGCCCTTCCGGGAAGAAGGCTTAAAAGCAGCGGAACAGTGGGTACTAGAGCGCCAAGAAGACACCGGAGACTGGGGCGGCATTATCCCCGCCATGCTCAACTCCCTCCTAGCCCTCAAAACCCTCAACTACGCCGTCAAAGACCCGATCGTCGATCGGGGGCTCAAAGCAGTGGAAAACTTTTCCATCGAAGGGGAAGCCACCTACCATGTTCAACCCTGTATTTCCCCCGTGTGGGACACCGCTTGGGTGCTGCGGGCCTGTGTGGAATCGGGCATGGATCCCGCTGCCCCCGCCCTGCAAAAAGGAGCAGATTGGCTTCTGAGTAAACAAATTTTGGATTATGGAGACTGGATCATTAAAAATCCCCAGGGTAGTCCCGGCGGCTGGGCCTTTGAGTTTGATAACCGCTTCTACCCAGATTTAGACGATACGGCCGTGGTGGTGATGGCCCTAAACCAGGTGCAACTGGCAGACGAAGCCGGTAAATACCAAGCCATGAAGCGGGCCAGTGATTGGTGTGCCACCATGCAGTGTACGGGGGGCGGCTGGGGCGCTTTTGACATTAACAACGATCACGAGTGGCTGAACTGGCTGCCCTACGGCGACCTGAAAGCAATGATTGATCCCAATACCGCTGATGTGACGGCGCGGGTGTTGGAAATGCGGGGGGAAACCCAGTTACCGATGGATCAACACCGCATCGATCGGGCCCTCAGCTATCTACTCGCAGAGCAGGAAGAAGACGGCAGTTGGTTTGGTCGTTGGGGAGTGAACTACATCTATGGCACCAGTGGAGCCTTATCCGCCCTGGCACTGATGACCCCCAAAGCCCACCGCAGAGCGATCGACAAGGGAGCCCAGTGGCTCGTCAGTTGCCAAAACCGCGACGGCGGCTGGGGGGAAACCTGTTGGAGCTATAACGATGCCCAAAAGAAACGGGAAGGGGACAGTACCGCCTCCCAAACCGCTTGGGCT
>DALYGI010000078.1:2316-12745 GCA_031971595.1 Prochlorotrichaceae cyanobacterium CTOTU29312 | reverse complement strand
ACAAAACGCCCCCAACGACTGGTTAACCCCTCCAGGGTTTTATCTAATCGCTTGAGGATTAAAGCATTCTCCGCACGGTAGGTTGCAAACTCTTCCTCCCATTTTGCAGCCCTGTGAGGGATGCTCAACTGATAATGGACAGGTCAGGACGATCGGTGGAGGGTCCCATCAAGCATCCACATCTGCCTAGGCTATCCTTCATTTTCCCAGAGACGACGGCGACTCTTTCCCTTCAAGCGATCGTGGCTGTCTCTTAGGAGTGCAGGAATATTCAGCCCTTCGGGACAGCGGGGTAAACAGTCGCCACAGTCCGTACACCGATCGCCCCGACGACCGGGAAACCAATGACCCGCATTTTCAAACATGGCATAGCGGTATTGGCCAAAGGCGGTCATGTCATAGGCGGTGGCTAGGTTACGCAGGCGCAACACTTCGGGGATGTGAATGCCCTCGGGACAGGGTAAACAGTCATAGCACTGACTACACCGTTCGCTCCCTAGGGTTGCCTGGGCGGTTTGCTCTAAACGGTGCAAAATCCCTTGCTCTTGAGGGGTTAAGGGTTCAGTCCGATCGCAGATTTGCCCTAGCACTTGTAATTCTGGGGGATTGGCTGCCCCAAAACTGAGGGTGGTGATTCGGGGATCCGCTAAGAGAAAGCGATAGTTGAATTCTAAGGGGGTGTAGGGTGTGCAGAGGTGTGCTAACCGATCGGGAGGACGATGGAGTAATCCCCCCTTATCCGCTGGCGAAATAATAAAAATGCCTAAATCCTGTTCGGCGGCCCGTTGCAAGGCGGCTTGGTTGCGTTGAAAAAACAGGGAATAATGAAGGCTAATAAAACTAAACCCACCGGACTCGATCGTTTCCAAAACAAGATCTAAAGGGCCGTGGGTTGAAAAGCCAATGTGTTTGATCTGCCCCTTTCGTTGTGCTGCCTTCAGGACTGCTAACATGCCCCCATCTGCCAAAACCATCTCCAGATGTTGGGGCTGATTAATGCCGTGAATAGCAACCCCATCCACAAAACTGAGTTGGAGCCGTTGCAGGGAGCGGCGGAGGGCTTGTTCTGCTTCCGCCCCCGCCATGGGAGTCAATTTGGTGGTTAAGAAAAACCGATCGCGGGGTAGGGCTAACTGCTGTAAGGCTTGTCCGAGCAAAAGTTCACTCTGGCCATACCCCTGGGCCGTTTCCCAGTGATTAATCCCCAATTCCCACGCCGCTGCGATCGTCTTCGCTAATAGATCGGGAGAGTCCGTACAGCGCATTAACCCCAAGGAAAAGACAGACAAAAGGCGATCGGTGGCACCAAAACGGCGATATTCCATAAAAACAATGGAGAATTAATAATTAATAATTAATAATTCATAATTCATAATTATTAATTATTAATTCCCAACCCTACTGTTGCTGTAATTGCATAATAGCAGTAGCCCATTCTTCAACGTGATAAGACTTTACAATCTTGCCATTTTCAACGGTGTGAATATCAATGGACATAATTTGAAAACTCTTGCCACTGGGCTGAACGCCAAGGAAGGGTTGCACGGGAGTTCCTGTGGCCATACTGCGGACAATGTAACGATTGCCGTCCTTGAGAATTTCTTGGGGTACCCATTCCAGATCGGGAATAATTTGGCCAAAGGCTTGAATACTCTTGACAAACCCTTCTAGACCATCCCCCCCACGCGGAGTCGGTTCAGAATCCCAATTGATATCGATCACTTCCGCCGCTTTGTCTGCTAAGGCAGCATCCGTAGGATTACTGAGCATTTCGTAAAAAGCTTGTACGGCTTTCACCTCTTGGTGCATTTCATGCATGGCAGGATTCATATCCATCATGTGATCCATGTTGCCCGTGTGCTCCATGCCCCCATGCATTTCTGCTACCTGTAAGCCAGGTTCCGCTGAGGCGATCGTTCCAGAGAACAGACAACCCGCCACAACCAATGCACTAATTGTTTTACTGAGCATAATCCTTCTATTGGGAATACGATACGGTTAAAACCGCTGAACACTGACTAGTTTAGCCTAAAGAAAGCATTTTGTGGGCAGGGTGGATGAAATCCATTGGCTTTGTTTCCTATCGAAATCTCAATGCTGAAAGTAATCAATTTTAATGTTAATTTTCCTAACTTTTTTTGTTAATTGCTTCTTAATTGTAATCAGTCCCCCAATCTCAGAGACTAGAAGAGGCTCATGTCAACCTCTCCACTCCAGACGGATCCAATCATGGCTCAGTTTTCCCCACCGCTAGACCCTAACCAAGCCCCTGCTCATGCCCCAGAGTCTCAAGAGTACGTTAATGCCTCAGATTCCGAGTCTATTCAGGTGGAGGACGATCGCACGGGGCTGAGTATGACTACCCTGCGCCGAGCTTTGGCGGATAATCTCTTTTATATTCAGGGCAAGTCCCCGGCCATGGCCACCCGCAATGACTATTACATGGCCCTGGCCTATACCGTGCGCGATCGGTTGCTTCAGCGTTGGTTAAATACCATGGAAGTACATCGCCAACCGGAGACCCGCGTGGTCTGTTATTTCTCCGCTGAATTTTTAGTGGGGCCTCACCTAGGCAATAATTTAATTAATCTGGGCATTTACGATCGGATTCAAGAGGCGGTAGAAGCATCGGGCTTAAACTTTCAAGCTTTACTAGAGCAGGAAGAAGAACCGGGTTTAGGGAATGGTGGCTTAGGGCGTTTAGCTGCCTGTTATTTAGACTCCCTTTCCACTTTAGAAGTCCCGGCGATCGGCTATGGGATTCGCTATGAATTTGGCATTTTTGATCAGATCATTCAAGAGGGGTGGCAGGTTGAAATTACGGATAAATGGCTCCAGTATGGTAACCCCTGGGAAATCCCTCGACCGGAAGCAGCGGTGATTGTCAAAATTGGGGGAAAAACAGAAAGTTATCTGGATGATAAGGGCCATTATCGGGTGCGCTGGATTCCCAATCAAATTATTAAGGGAGTGCCCTATGATACCCCCATTTTGGGCTATCACGTTAATACCGTAAACACATTGCGATTGTGGCGAGCAGAAGCACCGGAATCCTTTGATTTTACCTCGTTTAACCTGGGGGATTACTATGGGGCAGTCCAGAAAAAGGTGATCTCAGAAAATATTACCAAAGTCCTTTATCCGAACGATGAACCGATTCAAGGTAAATTCCTACGCCTTCAGCAGCAATATTTCTTTGTCTCCTGTGCCCTTCAGGATATGCTGCGGAATTATTTAGAAGCTGGTGGGGTTTTAGAACAGTTCCATCAGAAATATACGGTACAACTGAATGATACCCATCCCTCCATTGGGGTTGCGGAATTAATGCGGTTGTTATTGGATGAACATAGTCTCTCCTGGGAAACGGCTTGGTCTATTACCCGCAAAACCTTTGCCTATACGAACCATACTCTGTTACCGGAAGCATTGGAAAAATGGTCGATCGCTTTGTTTGGTGAACTGTTGCCCCGCCATTTAGAAATTATTTTTGAAATTAATCGCCGCTTTTTAGATGAGGTTCGCCTCCGCTATTTAGGAGATAACGATCGGGTGACTCGTCTCTCTTTAATTGATGAAACGGGGGAGCGGTCTGTGCGAATGGCCCATTTAGCCTGTGTGGGCAGTTATGCCATTAATGGAGTGGCGGCCCTGCATACGGAACTGCTGAAAGAAGATGTACTCAAGGATTTTTATGAACTGTATCCCCATAAATTTAGCAATAAGACCAATGGGGTTACCCCTCGACGCTGGTTAGTGCTCAGTAACCCCCTGTTAACGAACCTAATTTCCGAAAAAATTGGTGATCTGTGTCGAATTTCCGATGATTACACGGGGAAATGTGTAGACTGGATTTGTGATTTAAATGAACTCAAACATTTAGAAAATTTTGCCGACGATCCAGATTTCCAGCAGCAGTGGCGATCGGTGAAGCAAACCGTTAAAAAGCGTTTAGCCGATCGTATTGAACGAATTTGTCACGTCAAGGTCGATCCCAATAGTTTATTTGATATTCAGGTTAAACGGATTCATGAATATAAACGGCAACACCTGAATGTTCTCCATGTTATTACCCTGTACAATCGCCTACGGCGGAATCCCAGTTTAAATGTGGTTCCCCGCACCTTTATTTTTGGGGGCAAGGCTGCACCGGGGTACAAAATGGCCAAATTAATCATCAAATTAATTACCTCCGTTGCCGCAGTGGTCAATTACGATCCCATGACCAACGATCGCTTAAAAGTTGTCTTTATCCCCGACTACAACGTAACCAATAGCCAACCGGTCTATCCCGCCGCAGATTTATCGGAACAAATTTCCACCGCAGGCAAAGAAGCATCGGGCACGGGTAATATGAAATTCTCCCTCAACGGAGCCTTAACGATCGGCACCTTAGACGGGGCGAATGTGGAAATTCGGGAGGAGGTGGGGGCAGAGAACTTTTTCCTCTTTGGGCTCACCGCAACGGAGGTTGCCCTGTTACAAAATCAAGGCTATAACCCCCTGCATTACTACGAACAAAATGAAGAACTACAAGAAGTGATTGATCTGATTGCCAATGGATACTTTTCCTCCGGCGATCGGGATCGATTTAAGCCCTTAGTGGATAATTTACTCTATCACGATCCCTATTTGCTGTTAGCGGATTATCAATCCTATATTGACTGTCAGGATCAGGTTAATCTTGCCTATCAAAATCCACAGGAATGGACTCGGAAATCTATTCTCAATACGGCTCGAATTGGTAAGTTTTCCTCCGATCGTGCCATTGCTGAATACTGTCAGGAGATTTGGAACACCCAACCCGTGCCGATCGAATTGCAGAATTATGTGCAGGCTAACGCGGAACTCAGTGTCGATCGTTTGCCCTAGTCCCTATACCGCCGTATACCGCCGTATACCGCCGTAAAATCCCTGACGAGTCTGCCGTCATCATCCTCGTAATGGCCACAATAGTGTAAACTAAGACCCAAGTGTAAACTAAGACCCAAGTGCAAACTAAGACCCATTCGGGGATCCTGTCGATCACTCAAACACAGGAAAAGCCAACTTCTATGCTAAATCCCAGTCGAGTTTTAATTGAAGCCTTTGTTCCGGCTTTAAGGGCAGGTTTTCAAGACACCTACGGCGGACTCAATCCAGGTTATGCAGAAATTATTGCCTGGGTTGGCAATATGGCCTTAGAAAATATTGCTAATAGTAATGCTCTGTACCATGACGTTGAGCATACTATTTTTGTAACCCTTGTCGGTCAGGAAGTTCTACGGGGAAAACATATTCGAGAGGGGCGAGTTTCCTGCGAAGATTGGCTCCATTTTATTATTTCCTTACTCTGTCATGATATTGGCTATGTTAAAGGGGTGTGTCGGCGCGATCGTCCTAGGGAACGCCAGTACGCATCTGGCAGAGGGGATGAGGTGATTACCCTCTCCCAAGGCTCCACCGATGCCAGTCTTTGTAACTATCACGTCGATCGGGGTAAGCAATTTGTAGAAGAACGCTTTGGCAACCATAGTATTATTAATTCATCCATTATTAAACATAATATTGAGTTAACCCGCTTTCCCGTTCCCTTAGATAGCGATCATCAAGATATTGTCAATTTTCCGGGCTTAGTACGAGCCGCCGATTTAATTGGTCAACTCTCCGATCCGCGCTACTTAGAAAAAATTCCAGCCTTATTTTATGAATTTGAAGAAACTGGAATTAATAAACTTCTAAACTACGAGCATCCCGAAGATCTACGCCAAAACTATCCCAAATTCTACTGGAAAAGCGTTTACCCCTACATCACCACAGCGATCGATCATTTACGGTTAACCCAAGAAGGCAAACAAATTCTCTCGAACCTCTATTCCCACGTCTTTGAAGTGGAGCATGATATTAGCTAACGCTCTCAGGATCAATCCCTAATCCTCATGCCGAAGACTCTGGTAAGAGTTCCTGGCGGAGAGCATCCTGAAAAACACGGGCCAAGTCATTGAGCGGCTGCTGATAGGGCTGGGCCGCTTCGACCTGCTGGGAACGTCCTAGGGTTTCAACAATTTTGCAGATACCTGCTAACTGTGTGCCCCCCAAGGTGGCACTACTGGATCGCAACGTATGGGCCGCTTGAGCCAGTTGAGTGCCATTCTGCTCCCTCAGTGCGGTGGAAATTTGATCCAGGTACTTGGGGGCATCCTCTAGGTACTGATTAGCCAGCACTTGGAGGAAGGCGGAGGCGGATTGTGGGTCTCCCGTTAACCTGCGTATGCCGTTGAGAATACTGTGATCTAACACAGGTAGGGCGTTGATGGCTTCCAGATCGGACATTATTGGAGTCTGGTGAATGCGAAGGTGGCCTCCGGTTCTCCCCTTACCAAGGGGGAGTTAGAGGGGGTTGATCTTTAAGATTACTTGATCTTGAGACGGGTTGATCCATCCGGTTGATCTATCCAGTTGATCCATCCGGTTGATCTATCCAGTTGATCCGTCCGGTTGATCTATCCAGTTGATCCGTCCGGTTGATTCCTCTCAGGGACTAAAGCCGAGCAGTTTTTCCGCCACTGGATCGTTTACTGCCGGATTTCACTGTTTTTTTCCTAGTCGGCTGGGGTGGAGCGATCGGAGTAGGTTGGGGAGGATCGGGGAGAATGTCTGGGTGTAGTGGCTCTTGCAACGTAGACTGGAGGGGCGTTTCCGCCAGCGTACTAACGATCGGTAGGGTGAAGTGAAAGCTTGCCCCCAAGTTCCGCCCAGGGGACTCCGCCCAGATTTGACCACCCATGCGGGTAATGACTTGACGGCAAATGGCTAACCCCAAACCAGTACCGCCTACGGTGCGACGCAGGGCTCCTTCCTCTTGGTAAAACCGATCGAATACCGCTTCGAGACGATCGGGATCGATACCCCGCCCGGTGTCTGCGATCGTGATTTGTAGGTACTCTGGGGTGGGTTGCCCCACGCGGATCTGAATCTGTCCAGTGGCGGGGGTAAATTTACAGGCATTATCCAGGAGTTTAGACAGCACTTCTACCACCCACTCACCGTCAATTTGGATCAGGGGTAAGTGAGGATCAATCTCTACCGCGATCGTTGCTAGGGCTCCCTGTCGTCTGCGGGCTTCAATGGCACTCAGGGCCATGTCTACACATTCCTGGAGGGAAATCCACTCAGGATGCCAGTCTACCCGCCCCCCTTCTAGGCGGGATAGGGTGAGAAAGTCTTGGACTAAACACCGTAGTCGCTCCGCATCGGAAAGCGCGGTTTGAATCATGACTTGCTGCAACTCTTCGGGCATATCCCGTTCCGTGGCCAGGCTTTCTAAGCACACTTGGACTGTGGAAAGGGGGGTGCGGAGTTCGTGACCCAGGATGGCGGTGAGGTTATCTCGCGTTTGCTCTAGGGCGGCCAGTTGTTGATTGAGTTGCTCTAAATGGGCAAAGGAGTGGGCTTGAATGAAGGCTACTCCCAGTTGAGTGGAGACCGCTTGCGCTAGTGCTAGGTCTTCAGGAGACCACACCTGATCGGGACTGCCACAGTGATGGAGTTCAACCACCCCTAGGAGTTGGCCTTGGTGCAAGACGGGCAGCAGTAACCAGCCGGATATTTCCCAGGTATCCACCAGGGATTGCAGAAGTTCGGAGGCTTGAACTTGGCTATTTTCTTGGGGACGATCGAGATAGATGGGAGTGAGTTGATCGGCGATCGTGGTGAACAGGGGATTCCGACTGAGGGGCCAGGTGCGATTCTGTAAGGAAGCCACGGGACGGCCTAGAAATTCATGGCGGATTTGTACCTCTTCCGTGTGATCGTTGCAGGCATACACCAGGGTACGGCAAGCACCGAGGGCTTGTCCTAGCTCCTGAACGGCTACTTCCAAAACCTCATCGGGGTTAAGGGACTGGCGAATTGAAGTACTAATGAGGTTAATTAACCGCTCCTGTCGTTCTTTTTGAGCCAGGGAGCGATAGGTACGCATGAGTTTATACTGACCGGACTGCAAATAGGTGACTAACCGATCCGCAAAGGGTTCCGGGTGGATTTCTTCCTCACAGGCGGATTGGGGTTCATTGGCAAACCACTGCTCTTGGGCAACTTCAATTTTAGCCCGCAGTTCAGGACGGTAATGGAGAATGCGATCGAGGAGTAAATGGGCTGCTTTTAAGGTGGTGCAGCGATCGAATGTCCAAATGCCTTCAAACTGTCGGGATTGATCCATGCGGGTGGCTTGCATCCCCTCCACGGGGGGACTGGCCGCTGGCTCGGTGGCAATGGCGCTCTGCCGTTCTTGACAAATTAAACAACTGCTATAGGTGTCCCCTAAAATCACTAAATTCCACTCTTGGCGCAGGGGATCATCCTCAGTAAAGGCAATACATTCGTAGTCGCCAGACTGGTGGTTAAACTGAGTATCTTGAGCCGCTAAAACATAGACCTGGCGGGACTGTTGGGCAATCCGCTGATAGCGTTGAGCCTCTTGGCGATAGAAGCGTTCCTGCTGGAAACTGGCAATGACCAGGGGAAAGTTCTCATGGGCAGAAACTTGCGCCAAAACCTGATCTTCCATTGCATGGGAGAGGGCCGTAAGGGAAGACTTAAAATACACTTGAGGTCGTAGGTCTCGTTGGCCCACCAGACCCTCAAAAAGGCGCTCTAGGGTAAAAGCAGCAGGAGAAGTCATGCAGTCGCCATGAAGTAGCTCGAAGTAGCTTAGATTAACTCAAAGTAGCTCGAAGGAGCGTAAAGGGGAACCGGGAACCAGCGATCGTTTCCGAATAACGGGGCTAGGTCTCTAAAACGATCGCTATTTCCTACTCTCTTAACCTACTCTACCTTAACCTACTCTACTACAGGTCGAAGGGTCTATCACCCGGCAATGAGGGCCTGGGCTTTTTCTAACAGACGCTTATAGGCAGTTTCTTTGCCAACACGCCCTTTATATTTTTTCGCCAACACGATCGCAATTTGGGTGAGGAACCCTTGTCCCTCTTCCGATTCTGCCACAATATGCTGAAGGTAAGCCCGTTGCGTTTCGGTATCTTTGGGTAGCACTTTGCGAATGGCCACATCATAGCGAGTGCTGACCAACTTAAACACATCCCGAGGCACCTTCAGTTCAATCTCTGGAAGTCCACTATCTTCAGTGGATACGGGGGATGGAGGAACTATCTCTAGAGGCGCAACGGAGGACTCCACTTCCGCAGTCGGTTCAGTTGCTTTACGGTTCACTTTTGTCCGCCGAGGTAGTCGGGGTGTTCCTGCGGCGGGAAACATTGCCGTTACTCTGGACGGAGTGGGGGTACTCTGCTGACGCAACTGCTCTTTAATGGATTGAGCCCAGCGATCGATCAGTGCATCGGCAGTGTCCGGTGAGACTAAGCTTAAGCCCTGAAACTCAAAGGTTGTGAAGTTCAACTGTTCAATCTGTTGAGCAATATACTCTGAACTTAAGCCAGTCAAGGTAGCTAGGTCTGCTTCTAGATCTTCTAAAGTTCGGAGGGACTGGGTATTCACGGAAATATCCTGCATTGTGGCCATAATCTACTATCCTCTGGTGTGACACATTAAATTAGCTAGAAAAATTAGCTAGAAATAGCTAGCCAAGGCTGACTGCTCCAACTGCTGAGGGAGTTAAAAACTGTGCCCAGGTAGCCAGTGGTGACAGGTGCTCTAGGGGAGTGAATCTGGGAGTGAATCAGTCAATCAAAGTCCGCTTCACGATCGCTCTTTCAGTCTTTGACCTGTTAGCTACGACTGCCATCTTAATACCTTACTGTTAATGGGCACTCAGTGCATAGATCCAGTGAAGAAAAGTTAGGGTTTAGTAAAATCGCTAAGATTCTTCATTTATCTACTGATCTCTATCTACTGATCTATCCACTGATCTCCGATCCTGCTCTCGCCACTGGACGATCGCCCCGATCAGTAGGCAACCAATACCAATGTTGATGCACACATCCGCAACATTGAAAACGGGAAAATTAATCAGTCGAAAGTCCAAAAAGTCTACCACTTCCCCCGCAGCAAAGCGATCGATGCCATTACCCAGGGCACCACTGAGGACAAAGCCATATCCCCACTGTTCCCAGCGTGTCATGCGGGGGCCGCGCAAAGCCCAAGTGGCCAGTACCACACTCACCCCCAACGACATCCACCGGAGCCACTCCCCTTGGTATTGAAAGAGGCTAAAAGCCGCACCAGGGTTAAGGACAAAGGTAAAGTGAAACACCCCGGGCCAGAGGTGCCAGCTTTCCCCTTCTGAAAAGGTTGCCAGTACCCAGTCCTTGGTGAGGCGATCGAAAAAGAGTCCAAGAATGGTGGCGAACCAAAATCGGAGGTGGTAGGAGGGGCGAAAGGTCATGGTGGTAGGGGTTTAGTGGCGGATTCAATTACATCAACTTTAAACCGCAAGACGAAGGAGAATTGCTGCGGGATGCTAACTTGATGCTAA
>DALYGI010000078.1:0-2216 GCA_031971595.1 Prochlorotrichaceae cyanobacterium CTOTU29312 | reverse complement strand
GGGATTGGGCGCTCAAGGCATTAATCCTAAACAGTCAAAGGTTAGTGAATGTTCCACCAAAGGGCTGCTATGCGTCAACACCTGCTTTTTCCCCTCAGAATTGTTTTGATTGTGTTCAGCAGTCTGTGGCTCTGGGGCTGTAGTGGCAATTTTGTCAGCCAGTCCATTGTGCGGGAAGGCATTAGCCTCTATTTGGGGTATACCCAGACCGCCTTGAGTGAGTCCTTACATCTCGATCCCCCCACATTCCGGGTTCAAGGGGTGAGTATCGAGGATCAACAGGTTTTCCTTCACGATCGTTTACCCACTTACCATGTGCGGGGGCACTATACCCTGCGCCTCAAGTTTCCCACTCAAACCGTGACTCAGCCAGATAATCCCTTTGATCTATATTTGCAGGAGCAGGCGGAGAGTAAGTCTTGGCGCTTATTACTACCGGCGGAGGGAGACGATCTAGCACAGTGGCAAAGTTTACTGGTTCCTCTCCAACCTTAACGCCAATGGCTAAATGGACGGGGTGGTTAGTCATTTTCGATCGTCGTCCTGATTTACCGCCCCTGAGCGATCGAACTACGACGGAAAGGGTGGTTAGTCCCGCAGGCAAAACGATCGTGGTGATTCGGGGGTAGTGATGAGTGATGAGTGATTAGTGATGAGTGATGAGTGATTAGGTGTTCAGGATCAATTCCTGAACGGCCTGCACTAGGGTATCGTTCTGAAAACTACTCTTGGTCAGGTAAAAATTAGCCCCCGCTGCTAATCCCTGTTGCCGATCCTCAGGCCGATCGCGGTAGGAGACCATAATCACGGGTAGGCTCTGAAAACGGGGATGATTACGCATTTGACGCACCAGTTCCAGACCATTAGTGCCGGGCATATCCACATCGGTGATCACCAGTTGATAGGTATGGTGCAGCAGTGCTTCCCAGGCTTCCACTCCGTTGGCCACCGGATGCACTTCATACTGGTATTGCTCTAGTAACCGAGTTTCTGTGGCCCGTACTGTGGAGGAATCATCCACCACCAAAATACAGGGCTTGGCTGGACTGGTCTGGGCTTGGAGGGTCACCGTTAGGATCTGATTACTCCGCAAGTGGTGATCGATCGATCGCACCAACTCCACCCCATCAATGATCAGTACCGGAGATCCATCCCGGAGTAGGGCTACTGCGCTAATGTCTCGAATGCGTCCCAGGCGCGGATCTAGGGGGCGCACCACCAAATCCTCCTCCCCTAAAAATTGCTCCACGACCACCCCGTAGGCGCGTCCGTTTTCTTGAATGACGACCACGGCTAAGGTCTCCCCTAGGATCGGAGCGGGGGGTAAATCCAGTACCAGATGGGCCGGAATCAGCCCTATATTTTGGTCATCTTTGGTGAAAAAGGGCCGCCCTTCGACGTGATAAATGTCCTGGGGATTGACCTGCACAATTTGATCTACCCGTGCCAAGGGAAACGCATAGGTTTCGCCGCCAATTTGCACCAGTAGGGCCCGCACCACCGAGAGGGTGAGGGGCAATTGAAAATGAAAACGGGTTCCCTGGCCCTTTTGGCTGGTGACCTGCACCCGTCCCCCAACTTGCTGCGCCACGGTTTTGGCCACATCTAACCCTACCCCCCGTCCAGAAATTTCCGTGACCTGAGTAGCGGTGGAAAATCCCGGTAAAAAGAGGAAATCAAAGAGTTCACTTTCCGAGAGTTGGGAGGCAATTTGGGGGGATACCAAGCCCCGATCTTGCACCGTTTGCCGTAGTTTTTCCAGGTCAATGCCTCGCCCGTCGTCACTGATGGTAATCACCAACATTCCCCCCCGGTGCAATGCTTCCATTCGCACGGTGCCGTAGGCCGGTTTATCCTGGGCAAGGCGTTCCTCTACGGGTTCAATACCATGATCGACCGCATTTCTTAAAATGTGGGTGAGGGGAGCTTCCAGTTTATTGAGGATGTCTCGATCGACGGCGGTGGCCTTACCCAGCACTTCAAACCGAATTTGTTTATTTAGTTCCCGGCTGAGATCCCGCACCATGCGCGGGAATCCTTCAATGCCGTCACTAAAGGGGCGCATGTGGGCATGAATTACCTCCCGATAGAGCCGATCGGAAAGGGTTAAACTCCGGCGCACATAGAGTTCCAATTCCCCTAGCCGTTCATCAAAGCGATCGTAACATTCCTGCTCTTGCCGACGAGCGGTCTGGAGGATGGTTTTCACCTGGGGG
>DALYGI010000077.1:0-12772 GCA_031971595.1 Prochlorotrichaceae cyanobacterium CTOTU29312 | reverse complement strand
GGGAATGGGGAATAGGGAATGGGGAATAGGGAATGGGGAATAGGGAATGGGGAATAGGGAGTAGGGAAATAGGGAAATAGGGATCTGAGAGGCTAGTACATTTGTCCTGTGTTTGATCCTACGGTTTGATCCCGTGCGTTGACTCTACAATCCCTAATCCTTCTGAGCTAGAATAGGCTATCCCTAAAATAGGGTTTTCCCTCTGAACATTTTCTGTGGTCTAATCCTGTGCAGGTTTGGCCGATTTACTTACCCTATTAATAAGGTGTAGCTCTTTAATCTACTCAAGGAGTTTTAATACCATGACTACCCCAGCCCAGTCCGATCGTGTTCTCATCTTTGACACCACCCTCCGCGATGGTGAACAATCCCCAGGCGCTAGCCTCAACCTGGATGAAAAACTAACGATCGCTCGGCAACTGGCTCGTCTGGGTGTGGATGTGATTGAGGCGGGCTTTCCCTTTGCGAGTTTGGGGGATTTTGAGGCGGTTCAAAAAATTGCGGATCTGGTGGGTACGCCGGATGGCCCGACCATTTGCGGCTTGGCCCGGGCCACTCGTCAGGATATTAAGGCGGCGGGAGATGCGGTGAAACCGGCGGCCAAACCTCGGATTCATACGTTTATTGCGGCTTCTGATATTCATTTGCAGTACAAGCTCAAAAAGAGCCGCCAGGAAGTGTTGCAAATTGCCCCGGATATGGTGGCCTATGCCAAGTCGTTGGTGGATGATGTGGAGTTTTCCCCGGAGGATGCGGGCCGGGCGGATCCGGAGTTTTTGTATCCCCTCTTGGAAGCGGTGATTGATGCGGGCGCAACCACGGTGAATATTCCCGATACGGTGGGCTATACCACCCCCGCAGAGTTTGGGGCGTTGATTCGGGGCATCAAGGAAAATGTGCGGAATATCGATCGGGCGATTATTTCGGTTCACGGTCACAATGATTTGGGGTTGGCGGTGGCCAATTTCCTGGAAGCGGTGAAAAATGGCGCTCGGCAGTTGGAATGTACGATTAACGGCATTGGGGAGCGGGCGGGGAATGCGGCCCTAGAGGAATTGGTGATGGCGCTCTATGTGCGGCGGCAATACTTTAACCCCTTCCTCGGTCGTCCGGCGGATTCTGAGGAACCCCTGACCCATATTCATACTCAGGAAATTTATAAAACTTCTCGGTTAGTTTCTAATCTCACGGGCATGACCGTGCAACCCAACAAAGCGATCGTGGGGGCCAATGCCTTTTCCCATGAATCGGGTATTCACCAGGATGGGGTGCTGAAAAATAAGCGCACCTACGAAATTATGGACGCGGAAATTATTGGGCTCAACACTAACCGTATTACCCTAGGCAAACTTTCCGGTCGGAATGCCTTTCGTACACGCCTTCAGGAATTAGGATTCGATTTGTCTGAAACAGATCTCAATAAAGCCTTCGATCGCTTTAAGTCCCTCGCAGACAAAAAGCGGGAAATTAGCGACTGGGATCTAGAAGCGATCGTTAATGATGAAACCCAACAGGCCCCAGAATTCTATCGGTTGGGCTTAGTCCAAGTGTCCTGTGGCGATCGGTCTCAGCCTACGGCAACGGTGCGCCTGGTTACGCCAGATGGTGCAGAACTCATCGACGCAGCGATCGGTACAGGGCCGGTGGATGCGGTGTACCGAGCCATTAATCGCATTATTACCATTCCCAACGACCTCATTGAATTTTCAGTGAAATCCGTTACAGAAGGCATTGATGCCATGGGAGAAGTGACCATTCGCCTGCGCTACGACGATCGGATTTTCTCTGGTCATGCAGCCAATACGGATATTATTGTGGCCTCCGCCCAAGCCTATATCAATGCGTTAAATCGGTTGTGTGCCACCCAGCAACAACAACGCCCCTTACATCCCCAACGGGAAGGCATTGCAGAGGCAGTACGAAGTATTTAGGATCGTGAATTCAATAAACCGGAAAGTTCAGGATTAAACCACAGAGGCACAGAGAACACAAAGGAATCCTTTGAGGCTTTGAGGCTTTTGTATCTTTAGTGGTGAAATTCCAGGTCATAAAGTTTACATTCCTAACCCCTACCCCCTATTCCCTATTCCCTATTCCCTAACCCCTAAATTATGTGAAACCTAACCGCTGTCGCGTTTACCATGATCCGCTGCACGGGGCCATCAGTTTGTTCAATGGGGATGCTACCGAAGCCTTACTCATTCGACTCATTGACACCCCGGAATTTCAGCGTCTACGCCGTATCCGACAGTTGGGCACCGCAAGCCTAACTTTTCATGGGGCAGAAGCCTCCCGGTTTACCCACTCCCTAGGGGTAATGGTGGTGGCGCGGCGGGCCATGGATGCCCTAGAGCAACTTTACCCAGAACTGCGCTCCTATCGGACGTTGGTTCTGGTGGCGGCTCTGCTCCATGATTTGGGCCATGGCCCCCTCAGCCATACCAGTGAGGAGATTTTTGGCTCTTACCATGAGGTATGGACGGCTCGGATTTTAACGGAATCCCCCAAGATTCGATCGCTTTTGGTGGGGTTTGGGGCAGATCTGCCGGAGCAACTGCTGGCGGTGTATCAGAAACGCTACCCGGTGCCCCTGGTGTGGCAACTGATTTCTAGTCAGTTAGATTGCGATCGGATGGATTACCTCCTGCGGGACAGTTACTATACGGGCGCATCCTACGGACATTTGGATCTAGACCGCATTTTGACCGCCCTGCGCTACGATTCCCCCACCCAACAGTTAGTGGTTTCCCCCAAAGGACAGGCGGCGATCGAGCATTATTTGGTGGTGCGATCGTTAATGTATAGCCAGGTTTATACCCATCGTAAAAATGTGGTAGCAACGTGGATGTTAAGGCAAATTGTCCATCGTGCCCGCAACTTGGTTGCCCAGGGGAAATTGATCGCTGATGAGATTTTAGGCCCTTGGCTGCGGGCAGAGCAGTGCAATGATCTTCCCCTAGAAACCTATCTCCGCACGGATGACGTGATTTGGCACTATCACCTCCAGCGCTGGCAATTTCACCCCGATGCAGTCTTAGCCGATCTCTGTCGTCGCTATACCGATCGGGATTTGCTGAAGGCGGTGAGCGTTTCCTCCTATCCAGCGGCAGCGCAACAGGCAATTTTAGACCAGGTGAAAGGGGCGATCGTCTCTCTAGGGTGGGATCCTGAGGTCTATAGCGGACTTTACCATTCACAAAGTCGAGGATATACGCTCTATCAGCAAGGAATTTTGGTAAAATTAGAAACTTGTCTTCAAGATCTGAGTGAGGTGTCTCCCCTTGTTCAGACCCTTAGCCGTCAACACTGCCAAACGTGGCTTATTTATCCCCGTGAGGTGGAGGCGATCGTCGAGCGGTGTACCTAAGGATCGGTTACCTCAAGATCGGTGTCCCAAGCCGTGTACCCCATGTGGTGTACCCATTCAGTTTATTTGCAGTTTATTTGCCTACCTCGTGAATCCTATGCGCTGGAATCGTAAAATTCGTCAGACCAAGTATAAGAAATCCCCCGTTGCTCAACTGCCCTCCCTGGGAGAAGCGACCCAAGAGCCCTTAAAAATTAAGCAAGTTCGCAGCACGATCGGCTGTCTACAAAGCCAGGTCGATGCCATCCGGGGCCTGGGTCTACGCCGGATTGGTCAAGTGGTGGAGCGTCCGAAGGATGCCACTACCCTGGGTCTACTCCGCAAAGTTCAACATTTGGTGGAAATTACCCCCGTTAATGCCGAAGGCTAGGGCAAGTTTGATCCGGCTCCCCCTTAGGATCGTGAATTAAATAAACCGAAAAGTTCAGGATTAAACCACAGAGGCACAGAGAACACAAAGGAATTCCTTTGAGGCTTTTGTATCTTTGTGGTCAAATTCCAGGTTATAAAGTTTGCATTCCTTATTTCCCTTTCTTTGGGGGAGAGGGGCTGGGGTGAGGGTTGATTAGCGGCTCGATCGGATGGTCAAAATACCCCCACAAATCATCCCTAATCCAATGGGGAGCCAAGCAGACAATTCCGGTGAGAGGGTTCCCCGAACCCCTAAGGAACTGCTAAAAAAGGCAAGCATATAGTAACTAAAAATAATCAAGACACTAATGCCAAAGGCGGTGGCCCGATTGGTACGTTGATTGGGTAAAATTCCCAGGGCAGAGCCCACTAGCCCAAAGACCAGACAAATAAACGGGAAGGAAAATTTTTCTTGAATGCGAACCTTAAGCTTACGAATTTTCTTTTCGTCTCCCGTTTGGGACAGCAGTTGTAAATAGGATTGGGCTTGGGCAATATTCATTTCCCCATAATCTCGGATTCGATTGGCCAAATCTAACGGGGCTCTGGGAATTTTAAATTGATGCTCATCAAAATTAATGACACTGCGATAGGAACCATCCGCATCCACTAAATAAATGCTACCATGGTACAAATCCCAGCGGTTAAACTCCGCATTCCATTTCGCCGCATCTGACACTAAAATTTGCTGGGGTTCACCACGGGTAAAATCTAAAATTAAAACCCCTTTCATTTGTTGGCCATCAAACCCCTTGGCATAGAAAATCCGAGATAATTGGTTCTCTTCCGTGCCCTCAATAGTTTGAGATGGAGTAAATTGTTGATAAAAGATATTCTTTTCCTGAAAGCCCTCATTTCGCTTTTCCCCTAGGGCTTGATCTAACAAAACTTCTGCCCGATAGTTGGCACTGGGAACTAAGGATTCATTAAAGACAAAGGTTAAACCCGTAACCAACAGACTTAAAATTAAACCGGGAACGATCAACCGATAGGTTCCGATGCCACAACTTCTCAGGGCCACAATTTCACTATCATTGGATAGGCGACTGTAGGCCATCAGGGTTGCCAGCAGTACGGACATGGGAAAAGCCATGACCAGAAACTCTGGCATTTTTAAAATTAAAACCTCGATCGCTAAGCTAAACGGTAGACCCGCTTCTGTAACTTTGCGTACCAGATCAAACACTACCCCAATGGAAATCCCCAGGGACGAAAACGCCCCCATGCCAAATAAAAAGGGAGCAATTAATTCCCCTAACACATAACGATCGAGAATGGGGATTTGGACAGGCAACCGCTGACCCACGGACAGGGGAAAAGGGGAAGAGTGATCGGTTACAGCCATTACAACTTCAAATCCTTAAGAAACTGAGTCAAAAAAGCAAATTCAGTACCAACGTCAGCCAACCCTACCATTGAAAATCCTGGCCTAGATAGTACTCTCGAACGAGAGGATCATTGTACAATTCTTCTGTACTGCCTGCGGCTAGAATTTGTCCATCATTGAGAATATACCCCCGATCGGTAATGCGGAGGGTTTCTCGCACATTATGATCGGTAATTAAAATTCCCACCCCCTGAGATCTCAACCGGCTAATAATCTCCTGGAGATCGGCAACCGCAATGGGATCGATGCCTGCAAAAGGTTCATCTAACAATAAAAACCGGGGGCCGTCTACACCGGGGGCCAGGGCGCGGGCAATTTCTGTGCGGCGACGCTCTCCCCCCGATACCTGAATGCCTAAGGTATTTCGCACCGCATTGAGGTTAAATTCATCCAAAAGCGATCGAAGCCGCTGCTGTTGTTCCCGGGCCGAGAGTTGGGTGTGCTGCAACACCAAGCGCAGGTTATCCCCTACCGTAAGATGCCGGAAAATACTCGGTTCCTGGGCTAAATAGCCAATACCCATCCGCGCCCGCTGGGTCATGGAAAACTGGGTAATATCCACTTCATTGAGCCAAATCCGCCCCCGATCGGCCCGCTCTAGGCCGGTTGTAATATAAAAGGTCGTGGTTTTGCCCGCCCCATTAGGCCCCAGTAAGCCCACAATTTCCCCCTGGGCCACAGACAGATTCACCCGCCGAACGATCGTGCGTTGGCCGTAAGCTTTTTCAATATTTTCAAGGGTTATTTTCACGATGTTGATTAACCTGATCTACGGAAAAGCCTAAAGCCTCAGCTACCTGTTCCAGACTCAAACCTAATTTTAATAAACGATCGATGGCACTATAGCGAACTTGAGCCTCCTGCTCTGCCCGTTGGGCTTCCTGCTCTGCCCGTTGAGCCTCCTGCTCTGCCCGTTGGGCTTCCTGCTCTGCCCGCTGGGCAATTTCCACAAAACTTTCAAATCGTTTGCCATCGGGTCGATAAAGCTCTAGATCGCCACTACTAGTTTCTAACCGCACCCCCAACTGAGGACTCAGCCATCCATTGGTCTGGACGATCGACGCGAGACGATCGTTAACCCTGACCCACCCCTTGAGCCGATTTTTCTGGGGATCGTAAAGGTAATATTCCAAAACCCCGTAACGATCGTAAAAAGTAAGTTTGTCCTCCATTTCTTGGCGTGTATTACTCTTCGAGAGAATTTCAAACACGACTTGAGGAGCAATGTTGTTTTCTTCCCATTGCTTATAAGACCGACGATGGTTTTTAGGGCGGCCAAAAGCAACCATGATGTCGGGGGCTTGACGGATTAAAGATCCCTGGACAGGGTACCACAATAAATCTCCGGCTACAAAAACATTTGGATCATTGATGAATAAGTTATCGAGTCCACCCTGAATTTTGATCATCAGGCTAAGCTGAAGGGTATTGTCTGCCACGGGTTTGCCGTCACTTTCGGGGTACAGTAAGTCCGGTTCAAAAAAATGGGAATCCAGTTGCTGAATCATAAAGTTAAACGTCTTCAGAATGGAGAAATGGGGCTTTACTGGGGCAAATTGTCAATTAAAAGATCCGAGGGCGGACTCGGCTCTGGGGGTAAGTCCGGTAAGCCAGCCGGGGCCGCTGGATCTGTTTCCTCCTCAGGAATCATATAAACCGATCGTACCTGCTCATTTTCCTTGGGGGCGGCAATAAAACGCTCTTCATCCAATAAGTAGGTGACCCGCTCCCCGCGAATGGTATTGCCCCCCACTTGATTGATGATCACATTGCCCGTCAGGATAATGCGACGTTCCTGGCTAAAATATTGAGCTTGCATAGCAGTGGCCGTAATCCCTTTGCGGGGATAAAAAATCTGGACATTCCCGGTCGCCGTCAAAATGCCCGTCTTAGCATTGGCCTCCTGCACATCCGCCAAGAGGGTCACCGATCGATCCTCCCCTGGGGCCGAGGTTTGGGAACGGGAAAGCCCTGGCGGTAATACCCCTAGGGTTGCTAAAAAAACTACCAATAGCGATCGAGATACGAGGGAGGAAGTGTTCACAACCGCTCCTTGATTTTAGATGTTGTGATTAGATGTTCTGATTACAGTAATCAGCTTTCAAGCAGACTTAATGTATCAGACTTTAAATGATCAGCTTTAAAACCAGCTTTAAACTGGACGCTGATCCACCGAAAATGTTTCGTTCCAATCATTCTAACGGAAAATGCCCTCCCCCCTACAACTGAATCAGATCTGCCCCTCCACCTGCCCCCCCACTGCCGTGATCGATCGTTTATACCTCACCGCCGCCGATCGACAACGATCGTTAGGCCAGGGGACTTCTGAAGGGGGAACCCGGTGTCAATGGCGATTACCTCGCGGTACCCTTGTACTGGCAGAATCCTATTTGGGAACCTCCCAGGGCGATCGTTGGGTGCAGGTTTTAGCCGCTCCAGAGCCAGTTTTGACCGTCACCAGTCCCCATCCCCTCCACCTTCTCCAGGCAGCCTATCATCTAGGCAATCGTCATGTGTCCCTGGAAATCACCCTAGACTATCTCCGGCTCAGCCCCGATCCCGTCCTCTTGCACCTGTTGACCGACCATCTTCAAGTCACCGTGATTGAAGAAATAGCGCCCTTTTTCCCCCTGGTAGGAGCCTATCACTCCCATTCTCCCCACTAACATACTGTTCACCACCTATATACTCCCCATATTCTGGACAGGTTAATAAGATAGTCTCGCTGCCAATAGACTAAGAAACTATACGGAGGAGATTGCAAGCCATGCAGCGAAAACGACATACCCCAGAGTTTAAGAATAATGATCATGTTGTTCTGAACCATCGACTGGCCAGGTTTCTATCACTGATGAAGGAATGTCTGCTACCAGTGTGCTGATGAATTCTCCAAGAGGAAGTGATGTTTGCTGTTGACGGTGATGCCGAATAAGCGTAATGGAAGGTTAGGCAGCAGCAAGGTCATAATGGAGAAGTAGAAATTCCTGAGACTGGAGTGTGACCAGGGCATAAGCTTGTCCCTGACGATCGCTAAATTCAATTAAATAATGGGGATCGGTTGAGTGGTGTAAATCTCTACGATCGTCCCGACTTGACCTCTAGAAAGTGGTGTTAGAGAAAGTTCCGAAAGTTGAAAGCGATCGGCGGGAATGGGTTGGAGGGTGGCAATGGTGTCAAAGCGTTGGGGAGTCATAGGATAAATACTGCGGGGAAACATTAAACGACTACAAGTTTTTTATTCTGAAGAGGATAATGGTATAAAACCATGAGTTGCTCTTCTGTTAAGGTTTCCATCGCATAAGCTCTTCCCTCTAAATCGCTAAATTCAACTTCAAAAACCTGGGGTTCGTAGACTTCTACGATCGTCCCAACTTGCCCCCGGTAAAGTTGGCGATCGGGAAGGTTTTCTAGGAGTGCAACAACATCTAATAATTTCATGGTAAACACCTATTAAAGTACATAACAGCTAACTAAACGTGGAAACTCTTCCGTAAAGCGTACAATCCAGACGCTGTGAATCACTGCTTGACGATCGCCTTTAATCATTAAGAAATCAATTACATATTTCTTACCATAGTTATTCTCTCCTTCAAGGATTGCATCATACTCTATTAAAGCTGCTTTCAATGCATTGCAAAGTTCTTGCTCATCTGCTTGAGTTAACCCTAAAGTAGATCTAAAAACTCTAGCTTTATGTTGACCATCAGGATGAGTCGGATTAAGGCAATATCCTGACAATTTTTGGGAATCAATTATAGCCTGGTTAGGATTAGGGAGCTTCATAAATTAAAATTATTTAAGTGTTACAGTCTAACTCCATAAGCCAGGTTTGAATGAATTGGGGTAGGTTTTCAGCGGTAGGGAGAAAACTACGGTTATTAGGCGGCGGCAAGGTCATAATGGAGAAGTAGAAATTCCTGAGACTGGAGTGTGACTAATGCATAAGCTCGTCCCTGACGATCGCTAAATTCAATTAAATAATGGGGATCGGTTTGAGTGGTGTAAATCTCTACGATCGTCCCGACTTGACCTCTAGGCAGTGGTGCTAGAGAGAGTTCTGAAAGTTGAAAGCGATGGGCAGGAATGGGTTGGAGGGTGGCAATGGTATCAAAGCGTTGGGGAGTCATGGAATAAACACTGCTGGAGAGACATGGAAACGTTTGGATAAAGCACGAATTTGTTGCATATTTAATTCACGTTTACCACTGAGAATATCGGAAATAATTTCCTGAGGGCCAATTTCAGGTAAATCTAACGGGGTTAGCTCATGTTCTGTCATTAGGAAATCTAAAATATCTAGACCGCTACAGTCTGGAATGGGATAATGATTTTCTTCATAGGCATGAATAAGGATTCCAAGGGTATCTAAAAATGTATAAAGAGGGTGTTTTTCATTTGTTCCAATTTCATCTAGAAGGGTGTTCAGTCGCTCCACCGCTGCATCATATTCAGATTCGTTGGTAATGGTTAAAAATGGGTTAATCATAATCAAATATTGTTAAGAAATTGAATACATAGTGGTAAAAATAATGGTGAATCCTTCTTGAGTGAAATGTTTGTCATGAGTTAAAACGTCTTGAAACCTAGCTGTTTCATAATTATCATTGAAATACAGTCAGTAATACTAAGTAGGCCGGGGAAAATAAACCGCGCTAAAAATGCCTGAAACCCTTGTTTTGACGTGATCCCCACCTCAGGATAGGATAATTACCCCGACCTACTTATACGACTTATCCGATCGCTTTGCATAAAGTTCTAGTCCTTTTTCTCGCAAGTTTGGCGTATAAGGAATAATGGTTATTAGAGGTAATCGTATCACATAAGCATAAAGAGCTAAGTAGGCCGGGGAAAATAAACCGCGCTAAAAATGCCTGAAACCCTTGTTTTGACGTGATCCCCACCTCAGGATAGGATAATTACCCCGACCTACTTAAAGCTTTTTCTCGCATTACAATACCTCGCGTTGAAGCATAGTTAAGCATTTCATCTAAAGTAGGTCGATCGGGCTGCTGCAAGCTCGGATGACTACCCTCCTCAAATAGGACGAGTTTCTGTGAAAATCGGCTACCCCCCTATTCTCTAGAACCGATCTGAATAAGTTGTCCCGCCTTAGACGGACAGCCGCTCGGATCATGTCGTCAGGATCTTTGAGGGCCAAGCTAAAGTTGTATAAAAAAATACCTTCCTGCCAACACCCCCTATCCAGAACAATTACATAGCCAGGATCCTGGGCTTTTACAAAGAACCGATCTTGAGATACAGATCGATCGATCAGAAGGATACCCTAGCAGTAAACCTCCAGAGAATTTTTTTTTATTCAAGCCATTCTGAAAAAAAGAACTCGGTACTTGTTGACATTCTGGACTTCTTGAATTAGAGTAGTTCTAGATTGCAGAGAGTCTTGTAGGTGCTGTTCCTCACGCATCTAATGGATCAGCGTGGAGTGGACTGATCCTCGCAAGCCTAGATCTGTATCAAATAATCAATCTAAGTAGGCCAGGCTAAATAAGGGGATCTATCAATGACGGCAGAATAGGGCTTTCAGCCGATTTAAAGCGCCCATTACTTTGTCTGATCTACTTATGAATATATTGGTAGGAGCAAAACTAATGAATCCATCAGAAGAAGTGATCTTCGCTCTACTTGAGTTGTTCCGGCGAACAAGGGCTGGAGTATCTGGAGCAACATTAGAACTTTCTTTCAAACTATTAGCGTGGGCAAAGCTTTCTAAGCAAGAAAATTTTCCAAAAGAACTCTGTCTAACAGGACAGAAAAATTTTTCAAGCACTGATATTCAATCAATTTTCAAAAAAATCAGTGAACTTAATTCTTTAGGAGATAATCGATCTGCCTTCGAGGAAAATTCAATGATACCAGATATTCTAGATGCTAAGACTCTTGGCAATGTACTAGATATAGTTTACAAATTCTCTGAAAGTACTCATCTAGACTCTTTTGAAATACCCGAATCTTGTTATTATGATATCTCTAGGCACTCATGGTTAGACATAGTGCCATCCGAGGTTAGTCAATTAATAATTTCATTGACTGGAGATCTAAAAACAAAGCGAGTTTACTGTCCATACGATACAGCATGTTTTCTGGCTCGGAGAGCAAATATTGCTGGAGCAGAGGTATATTTAGAGAGTCATCTATCCTCATCTATTCCGTGGATAACTAATATTCTTTGTAATACTAATATTCATGTGAAATTTGGTGATCCTGTTAGACATCCAAGTTATATCAAAGAAGGAAGACTTGAAAAGTTTGACATAACTCTTGCATTTCCACCGATTAATGTTCAGTATGATAAAGAAGTATTTACACAGGATTGGTTTTCTCGTTTTTCAAAAAACACTTTATCAGGTTCTGTGCTTCAGCTTCAACACATTCTATCTCAAACTAAAGAAAAAGTAATTATCGTTGTTCCCCGTAACATTCTCTTTGGAAGAGGTGCAGAACATATTTTACGTCAGGAACTTCTTAAACATAGACTTATTGAAGCTATTATCACTATGCCGCCAGCAATTTTATCCTTTACAACTGTTCAGGTCTCTATTCTCATTCTCAATCCCAACGGTGGTATAGAGAAAATACGATTTGTTAATGGGGGGGATGAGGGATTTTATGAGAGAGACGGCAGATTTCGTTCTCGACTTGTTAATTGGGAAGGACTACTAGATGCGTTCCAGCAGAGTACTGATGAAGCATTAGCATTGAATGTACCAGTTAACGATGTTCTTAAAAATGACTCCTATCTTGAGGCTTCACGCTATCTTTTAACTCCTACGCAAAAGAAGATTAATGAACTACTTAAAGCATCAGAAGTAACCCACCTAGAAGATCTAGTTAGCCTGATTCGTCCATCTACAAAAATAAAGGGTGAAGGGGATATAACAGCTTATGAAGTATCTCCTTCTGACTTCCCAGATTTTGGTTACCTTAAGACTCCACAGCGTACCATTACACTAACAAGTAATAATTTGCAGCTTAAAGATAAAGAAACATTCTTGAAGCCTGGGGATATTATTATCGTAACAAAAGGCAGTGTGGGAAAAGTAGCAATTGCTCTAAATAATGTTCCTCCTGCGGGAAAAGGAGGATGGTTAGTGAATCAAGTCTGTACTATACTCCGACTTTCAAGCAATAAAAAGATTGAGCCTAAAACCTTATTTATGTATTTACGTTCAGACTTAGGACAGACTTTAATACAAGGGATTATTTCTGGTGCAACTGTTCCTTTGATACAGCTTAGATCACTTGGTAAGCTGCAAATTATTATCCCTAACTTTGAAGAAAGTAAATGTATTAATCAAGCATTTGACAAACAACTTGAACTTCAGCAGGAAATTGAAACTCTACGCCAGCAACAGTACGAATTAGAAAAAGCTCATTGGAGAATTTAGAGGTAATTTAAAGCTGTAAATTCGTATAGCAACAAACACTTAATTATGATTTATCTATCCCCAGCTTGCATTACAAATCACAATCTCTTTTTGTTGATCTTAGTCCAGATACATCATTAAATCTAAAACCCAAAGAAAAATGAACGCCCAAAAACAGCTAAAAGCCCTACTGCTTCAAAATTCTAGCGCCTCCAATCCGAT
>DALYGI010000076.1:1753-12812 GCA_031971595.1 Prochlorotrichaceae cyanobacterium CTOTU29312 | reverse complement strand
AAGCCTCCATCAGCAAGGCAGACATGTATATCTTCGATCGCAAGGTGGCTTTTTATCAAAAGCGCTATCAACGATCGGTCAATCGTAAAATTGTCATTTCGCCCATGGTCGATACCTATGCCCTGCCAGTGGCGGAACAGTTAGGGATTGAAGTGTATAGTTATGCCGATGAGGTTCAAGTTTAGTCGAGCAGCAATAGGAGGGTAATTGCCGCACCATCCAGACAAACCTTTCAGGTGGATTAACCCCAAGACCCACGGTGAAGGTGCAAGGTTCATAGATCCAGCAATCTTAACCGTGGGAGACTTTAACCAGGGGAGCGATCGTTTCCGTCCATAAGGTCTGAGACCAAAGACCAAAAAAAATTAAATCAGCTTCAAATCCGGGTATTGGGCAATCAATTCATCCGCATTGAGAACTTCATTGGCGGATTGGGGAGCCCAGAGGATTTCTAAGGCTAGGAGTTGATCGGAACTGATCGATCCAAACAGTTGAATGGCTTGCTTTAAATCCCCTTCGTTGTTGATGCTGGTAATCGAAAGTTTGCCCTCAATTCCCACAATTAAGGTGACTACAATATAGCTGCGGGTATCGGCGATCGTTAGTTCTTCTTCCAGGGTTTTACTCACCGGGGTAGCCACAGAGCGCTGCACCTGTCCCCTCACATTAGCGATCGTTTCCCGGCTGACCTTACTCCGTTCTTCTAAAACCATGCGGTTAAACTCAGTTTCGCCGCTCTGCAAGCGGGTTTGTAGCGCTTCCGCATTGCCATAACACCAGTATTCAGGATGGCGCAACAGGGCAAGGGTGGTTTCCTGCAAAATTTTCACTAAACCCTCATTGCTGCCGGTGTTGGCCGTTTCCGCCAAACGGTTTAATTCAGTTTGTAACCCTTTAGCCTGGGAGGATAACCCCACCCGAATTTTGGCCACGGAAATGGTGGGATTGCGGTTGAGCCCCGCCAAGGTTCCTCCCTCTTCCCCATGCCCCACCACGGATTGCAAGGTGCGGACGAGAAAGCCACCCACGGTCAGCAACACCATCACCCCAAACAGACCACTGAAACCGCCCCCCCAGCCGAAGAAAGGCAGGAAGAATAAGGGATTCAGACCACCGCCCCCATAGGGACTCAGGGGAGGACTGAGGGGTTGGGAGGAATAACTGCGGGAAGAAGGAGCCCGATACACTCGGCTAGGGGCACTCCGAAAGGAGCCTCCACCAATACGTCCGCCGGAAGAGGCCGCATGGGCAGGAGATACAGACCCAAACCCTAACACCAGACTCAGGCCGATCGCTAAAGTTAATTTTAGAAAACGCTTCCAAAAACGCATAGTTCAATCCAGAAAATTGAGGTCTAGAACAAATCAAATCTCGATTGTAGTGAGGACTTTAGCCCCCCAATGTGCCATCTAAAGCCCATGAGCTTGGTCGATCGTCCCCTAACCTGAGCCGACCTGAGCCTACTCTGGGCGGGATACCCCTAGGCGAATCTCGGAATAGAAACTACTCACATTGAGGGGAGACGGTAGGGCAGTGGAGGCATAGGTCATCAAACTGGTGCGTAGGCGCAGATTTTCCGCTGCAAACCAGAGCCGCTCCTCCACCGTTCCCTCTGGCACAGGGGTGACAATAATCAGGGTTTCATCACTGCCCCAAAAGTAGGTTCCTTGCTGGGTAGGTTTGTTGGCATTACCCCGTAACATAATCTGGCCTTTGCCATCTGCGGCTGGGGATTGCAATGGTACCAAAAGGGAAGATCCCGCCGGTTTTAGGCTGGTTTTTTCCCAGCGGGTTTGTAACCCCACGATCGCCAACTGGGGATCCACATGGGCCCGATCGCAGAGTTTCAGCACATCCTCCGCATCCGGGGGAACCAAATCCTGAAACACATTAGTTTTATCAGACTGATGCCACTCTTCGGTTTGGCCGAGTTGGTAGCTAGTGCGTTGGGAAAACCACTTCCCCACACTCTTTTCTAAAAAATTGAGAATACTCATCTGACCCAAATTCTCCCAAATCCTATTGTGCTGATTCCGTTACCAAGGGTTTGGTGCTAGAGGGTTTCCGATGAATGACCTGATCCACCAGTCCATAGGTGCGGGCTTCTTCCGCCGACATAAAAAAGTCCCGATCGGTGTCTTCCTCAATGCGGCTGAGGGGTTGTCCCGTATTATCCGCCAAAATGGTGTTCAGGCGTTGTTTGATATACAGAATCTCGCGGGCTTGGATTTCAATATCCGTGGCTTGTCCCTGGGCTCCGCCAATGGGTTGGTGAATCATAATCCGAGAATGGGGTAAGCTGCTCCGCTTGCCCTGAGCCCCAGCCGCTAACAGGAAGGCCCCCATACTGGCGGCCAAGCCCACACACACCGTGGCAACATCGGGAGCAATATGGTTCATGGTGTCGAAAATTCCCATCCCCGCATTCACCCCCCCACCGGGAGAGTTGATATACAGATAAATGTCTTTTTCCGGGTCTTCCGCTTCCAAAAAGAGCATTTGAGCCACAATCAGGTTGGCAACGTCAGAATCAATGGGTTGCCCTAAAAAGATAATGCGCTCCCGTAACAGTCGGGAGTAAATATCAAAGGCACGCTCTCCGCGACCCGATTCTTCAACAACAATGGGGATCATAAAACACAACTTGCTCCGTAACGCTCTATCAGCCTAGCGCAATTCCTACCCATAGCGGGCCGTTTAGTCCGTCATCTTGCTATGCTAGCTCCACTACCCTCAAGTTTTCTCAGCACCCATGACAAGCCCAACCCCTGAGTCTGTAGCCCAACTTCTCTCCTCGGATGACTATGGCGATCGGCTATCGGGGATCAATCAACTCCGATCGATCGATGCCACCGCAGCTTTTCAACTCATTCAACCGGTGATTACGGATCAAAATGTTCGGGTGCGCTATGCTGCCGTGAGTTGCTTAGGTAGCCTGGGCAAAGCGGATCCCCAGAGATCCTTGACCTTGCTCCAAGATCGGCTGGCGAATGATCCAGAAATTGATGTTAAGGCCGCCGCCGCCGATGCCTTGGGGGGGCTGGGGCTACGGGAAGCTTATCCAGAGTTGGAAATCCTCTATCATCAAACTTCGGAATGGCTGTTGCAATTTAGTATTGTGGCTTGTTTGGGGGAATTGGGGGATCCCCGTGGGTTTGACCTGCTGCAAGAGGCCCTCTCTTCCCCGGTGGAGTTGATTCAAACCGCTGCGATCGTTGCCTTGGGGGAATTAGGGGACGATCGGGCCATTCCCTTGATTACCTCGTTTCTGTCCCATCCCGATTGGCAAATTCGCTACCGGGTGGCCCAAGCCCTAGAGCGGTTTGATCTATCCCTAGGACGATCGGCCCTGGAAGTTTTAAGCCAGGATCCCTTAGAGCAGGTAGCTCAAGAAGCACAGCGGATTCTGAACGGTGGGTAGGAGGCGGTCATTTGTGATCACAGATTAAATGGGCATCAATTAAAATAAGACCAATTCACTTCAGGAAGACTCCCATGCTAACCCTTGCTTCCGATCGTCTGATCCCAGAGAAAGCACCGGAAATTTTCTACCCCAGTGAGGATGGAGAACCCTTGGCTGAAAGCTTTGTTCACATTGATGCTATTGTCCTGTTGATAGTGCTGTTGCGGCAATACCTCCAGGATCACTTTCAACCCCAGAAGCCCCTGATTTTAGCCAATCAGTATGTTTACTATGCAGAAAATTTCCCCAGTCTGCGCTTTGCCCCGGATGTCGCTGTCATTTTTGGCGTAGAACCTGATCCACGGGACAATTATAAAATCTGGGAAGAGAAACAAGTCCCCGCTATCATTTTTGAAATCACGTCTCCCGGTACTCAAAACGAGGACAAACAAACGAAGAAAAAACTCTACGAAAGTATTGGTGTCCAGGAATATTGGTTATTTGACCCCAAAGCAGAATGGATTCCTGAGCAATTGCGGGGCTATCGTTTAGCCGGGGGAGTATATCAGACGATTAACGATCGCCACTCCGACGTTTTATCCCTGCGTTTACAACCAGAAGGAGCCTTACTGGAGTTATATCGCCGTGACACGGGCGAAAAGTTGCCCCTCCCCAGTGAGGTGACCGAAGCACTGCGGCAAGAAAGGATAGCGCGACAAGTAGCCGAAAGCAACCTAGAACAAGAACGACAACGGGCTGAACAGGAACGACAACGGGCTGAACAGGAACAGCAACGGGCCGAACAGGAACGGCAACGGGCTGAACGACTAGCAGAGCAGTTACGACAGCTAGGGGTAGATCCGGATCGCTTCTGAATTTGGCAATTTGGCAATTTGGCAATTTGGCAATTTGGCAATTTGGTTGTAAGTAGGTCGGGGTAATTATTCTGCGTTACATTAAAAGCTGTTGTATAGCCAAGAAGCCTGCTACATCAAGCTTTGGAGACTGTCATGTAACACCGTTTTATTTCCCCGACCTACTTAATTGGGATAGAAGAGACCGATCGTCGTAGGATAGAATTCGGCTACTTGTGAGATTTCGCCATGCATTTTCAAACCGTCATTGCGACCCTACATCAGTTTTGGAGCGATCGAGGTTGTCTCATTGTTCAACCCTACGATACGGAAAAGGGCGCAGGCACCAAAAGTCCCCATACCTTTTTAAGAGCGATCGGCCCGGAACCTTGGTCAGTGGCCTATGTGGAGCCCTGTCGTCGCCCCGCTGATGGCCGGTATGGCGAAAACCCTAACCGAGGTCAACATTATTATCAATACCAAGTTCTGATTAAACCCTCACCGGACAACATCCAAGAGGTCTACCTAGACTCCCTCCGGGCACTGGGCATTCACCCCGAAGATCACGACATTCGCTTTGTGGAAGATAACTGGGAAGATGCCGCAGTGGGAGCTTGGGGCGTGGGCTGGGAAGTATGGCTAGATGGCATGGAAGTGACCCAATTTACCTACTTTCAGCAGTGCGGCGGCTTAGATTGCCGTCCCGTGTCCATTGAAATTACCTACGGATTAGAGCGGCTGACCATGTACCTCCAGTCTGTGGATTCCATTTTTGATATTACCTGGAACGAAACCCTCACCTATGGGGACGTACACCTACAGGGAGAAATCGAAAATTCGGTTTATAACTTCGAGGCTTCCGATCCCCAAACCCTGTTTAATCTCTTTGGCATCTATGAAACGGAAGCTAAGCGGCTGATGGAACGGGAATTGGTTTTACCCGCCTACGATCAGGTCTTGAAATGTTCCCACACCTTTAACCTGCTGGAAGCGCGGGGAGTGATTTCCGTAACCGAGCGGACGCGCTACATTGGCCGGGTGCGGGGTCTGGCTCGACAGGTAGCCCAATTGTACTATCAACAACGGGAAAAAATTGGCTTTCCATTATTGGCCTGATTTCCTAATCCCTCAGATCCCTGGTTTTCTCCTAGAACGCAGCCCAATTTCTTGATGTTATGTCCCCAGAAACCGGGGATCTTGGCACGGCACGGGCAGACAAAGTACAAAAACATAAAACTAGGGCAGAAACAAATTTTTCTCTGTTTCCACCCTAGTGAGCAATCTATATAGTCTATATAGTTTTAGATAGGAACTTAGCAAAATTCCCTAACGAGTAACCATAGAGGGTAGTCTTAGGGGCTCTGCCTCCGGCTCAGAAGTTCTTAAGCTCGGAAAGAGAAAGTGGTTTTCCTCAACATATTGAGCCCCAAACAAACCTTTCTCTGCCCAAAAGTACCGATCCGTTGTATGCTCATTACGTCGTACTAGTAACAGCGCAGGGGGAGCAATTCCTTCTGCATGAATAAACTTACGAGCCGCAGTAACAGGCTTGTCTTCACCACATTCAATGCTGAACTGGGGGATGTTCTCCAAAATTCGGCGACCTTCCATGCGGCGACGGCTCTTGCGCTTACGTCTTCTAGCCAACCTCCTGACCTCCCGATTAAAATCACGTTGCTCAAGTCATCTTCAGCCAGAATCTGCCCGTCCTTAAAGTGTATTAAGAATTACAGATCCCGACAAGAGTATATCGAGTTCACGCTAGACTTTCAATATGATTTAACGTAAAGACATAATTTTTTCGATCTTGCTCAAACCTTGAACCAAACAGTGATCCCCGCCTTAAGGGCTCAAATCCTCTCAGGGGTTTATGTCCCCTTTTTTAGAAACCCAAACCCTTTGGTAAATCTTAAGGATTCCCTAACACAAAAGTTTACATATCTTTATATAACTTCATACAACTTCACATCCCTTTGCGAGGACTCATGACTTTTTGGCTTGTGACCGGCTATTTCCCAGGGAATTTGCTCCCATTAGCGGGACAATGGAAGTCGATCGTCACCTCTCTCCTGTCTTCGGTTCTGTTTTAGCTTTTTCTATCCGTGCTGCACTGGTGGCACAGTCTTTTGCCTTGTTAACTGAGAATGTCCTTTAGTCCTGAATTGACGGCGCTCTGCCAGACCCAACTCAACACCCTCATGCAATTTGACGGATCCGCCCAGGGGATTGTGTACCTCTCGGAAACGGGGGAGGATCTGTTTCCGGTGGCGGTTTATCCCAGTGTGCCTGCGGTAAATCTACTCAATCGTCAGTTTTTGCTGGCCTCCGGGCAGGAGCCGGAACGGGGGACGGGGGCGTTGGTGAATTCCCTGACAGTGGAAGCACCTAGGGATCCTCTGGAGTGGCCCCCGGCGGTGGCCACCTCCGAGCCGGAGTGGTATCAGGTGGTGTTGCCGCTTCAGGAGGAGCGTTATGTGCTGGGGGCGTTGGTGGTGAGTCGGGCCGATCGGGATTGGCAACGGCGGGAGTATGAGCGTTTGGAGCAGGTGGCTCAAACTTTGACGTGGGCGGGGTTGATGGATCGCCGTTTGCAATGGCTAGAGCAGCAGCTTCAGGAGAAGGAGGCGGAGTCCCATCATCAAGAGCGCAATTTGGAAACCCTGTTGCATCAAATTCGCAATCCCCTGACGGCCATTAAGACCTTTGGCAAATTGTTGCTGCGGCGGCTGCCCTTACAGGATCAAAATCGATCGGTGGCGGAGGGGATTGTGCGGGAAAGCGATCGGCTTCAGTTTTTGTTGCAGGAGTTAAAATCCCAGGTCTATCCCGTTTCTGCCTTACCCGCCTCTAGCGCCACTACTGGCAACGATCGAGCAGAGCCCCCCCTGGCCTTACCGGGGAGTGCCAATCCCCCCACCCTTCTACCTGGTTCTAGCCTCAGTCTCGATCGGAGTGACATGGGTTTAATTCCCTTAGATGCCGTCTTGGATCCCCTGATCACTGGAGCCCAAGCCATCGCAGACGATCGGGATCTGCATTTGAGTTACACCGGCTTAACGATCGCTCGTCCCATTCAGGCGAGGGTCAACACCCTGCGGGAAACCCTGAGTAACCTGATCGATAATGCCTTGAAGTACACCCCCTCCGGTGGTTCCGTCAAAATTAAATGGTTGCGCCCGGCGGAGCATCCCGGATGGCAGTGGTTGGTGATTAGTGATAACGGGCCGGGTATTCCGGCGGAGGATTTACCCCATCTCTTTGAGCGACATTATCGGGGGGTGCAGGCTCAGGGGGATATTCCTGGCACTGGTTTGGGGCTAGCCTTAGCGCGGGAATGGATGGAGCAGATGGGCGGACAGTTGGAAGTCATTAGTCCGGCAGGAATCTGGCGACCAGCGGGAGAGGGGGGCGTTGGGGCTGCTTTTCGGCTGTGGCTGAAGGAGGGGAATTAGGTGCTAGTCTGCCCGTGAGTTAATTATTTGTCAATCTTTTGTCAATCTGCGGAATGTAGGTTTTAAGATTCGGTTTCGATCGCATCGCGGTTGAGCAATAGCAAATCTCGCAGGTTTTCACTATCCAGTTGGGTTAACCAACTTTCCCCTGTACCCACCACCTGATCCGCTAGGGCTTTTTTACTTTCAATCAGGTCATGAATGCGCTCTTCTAGGGTACCTGTACAGACAAATTTATGTACCTGTACTTTGCGGGTTTGACCAATCCGAAAAGCTCGATCGGTGGCTTGATTTTCTACGGCGGGATTCCACCAGCGATCGACGTGAAAAACATGATTGGCACGGGTCAGATTTAAGCCCACCCCTCCGGCTTTGAGGGATAAAATTAATAAGCGAGGGGCTTGGGGATCCTCTTGAAATCGATCGATGATAGTCTCCCGATCGGCTTTGCGGGTGCCACCGTGTAAGAAAAGAATTTCCCGGTGATGGCGGGCTTCAAAGTAGGCTTTGAGCAGGTGACCCCATTCCACAAATTGGGTAAAGAGTAAGGCTCGATCGCCTTCGGCAATGAGTTCTTCTACGAGGGATTCTAAACGTTGAATTTTTGCCGATCGGTTCTGAAAGTCTTGTAATTGAGCTTCAGTTAATGATGCTTCGGCTAATGGTGTCTGATTCTGGGGAAGAATTTTCTCCTTGAGGTACAAACTGGGGTGATTACAAATTTGCTTTAACTTGGTGAGTAAGGCTAAGACTAACCCCTGTTTTTCAATGCCCTCTGCCCCTTCGATCGTTTTTAAGGTGTCATCCACTACGGTTTGATAGAGATCCGCCTGTTCAGCAGAGAGTCCACAAAAGACGGTCATCTCCTGTTTTTCGGGCAAGTCTTGAATGATGGAACGATCGGTTTTTAAGCGCCGCAGAATAAAGGGTTGCACTAAGGATCGTAAGGCTTGGAGGGAATCCCGATCGCCGTAGCGCTCAATGGGCATCATAAAACGACGCTGAAAAAAGGATTTATTACCTAAATAGCCTGGATTGAGAAATTCCATGATCGACCAGAGTTCGGTTAGTCGATTTTCGACCGGGGTTCCGGTTAAGGCAATGCGAAAGGGAAGCGGGGTATTTTGATCTCCCTGGGATTGCACTAACGATCGCACGGATACAGATTGTTTGGCCTCTGGATTTTTAATATTTTGGGCTTCATCTAAGACAATGCCCTGCCAGGGAATGGCTTTGAGGTCGGCTGCATCTCGGTGAACTAAACTATAGCTAGTAATTACTAAATGGCGGGTGAGTACCTGTTGCTTGAGGGTTTTGCCCTTGGCTCGTTTTTCCCCATGATGGAGTGCCACTTTGAGGGTGGGGGCAAAGCGTTTCACCTCCCGTTCCCAGTTGCCTAAAACGGAGGTGGGACAGATTAATAAATAGGGGCGTTCCAGTTGGCTGGTATGCTGAAGATGGAGCAAAAAAGCAATAAATTGAATGGTTTTACCTAACCCCATATCGTCCGCGAGGCAAGCCCCCAAATTCCAACGGTGCAAAAAGTCTAGCCATCCCGCTCCCCGCTCCTGGTAGGGGCGCAGTTGACCTTGAAAAGTAGGGGGAACGACTAAGGGCTCGGCAGTTTGGCTGCCCGTCAGGGTGGTGACCAAGGCTTCCAGGGCTCCTGTGGCTTCAAAGCTCACCACCGGGAGCTTGCTTAGGGTTTGCACATCCCCCGTACTCAGGCGCAGGGCATCCTCCAGGGAAAGATTGGGCTGATCCTTGCGGCGCTTAAAAAAGTCCCTAGCGGCGGCAATATCCTGGGGGCGCAGTTCTAACCACTCCCCATTCACCTGTACCAATGGGGTTTCCTGGGCCACAAGGCGATCGAAGGCGGCTTTCGTAAAGGTTTGTCCCCCCAAACACAGTTCCCAGCGGAATTGCAGCAGTTGGGCTAAACCGAGGGATTGTCCTGTTTGCGGGGCTAGTTCTGCTTTTACCTGCAAGCCAAGGCGGTTGGCCACCCCCTGGCCACTGGCTAAGCCCTCCGGTAAAATCACCGCGAGGCCTTGTTCCTGCAACCGAGGGGCGATCATTTTGATGAAGGTATAGGCGGCGGTGGTCGGGAAGGAGTGGTGGGTCGGTTCTGCGGTGTCTAAACTCGGCTCTAGGGCAGGATAAACCCGTGCGGCAATGCCCAAGCCCTTGAGTAACCGCTCCTGGCCATGAACGATCGGATTGCCCTGGGGCGTGAACCAGCGGGAAGGACTACGCCAAACGATCGCCGCCGGTACAAAATCCTGAAATTCATCCCCATACAAACCCCCATACACCCCCCCATACAAACCATAGTGCAACGTCCAGGGTTGAGCCGCTTCCACGGGGGCTTCTAACCGCAGGGCCGCCCGGAACGGCTGCCGGATTTCACTCTCATCCGCTTGGCTCCAGCGCTGTAACAGGCCTTCCCAACGTTCCCAATCCGCCAGGGTGTCCCCATCCAGGGTTACCAGCCCATCCCCGACCTGGGTTAAGCCTTGCCAAAAGGATTGAAAAAGGGGTTCTAGACCAGATTCCAGTTGGGCAGATTCCAGTTGGGCAGATGCCAGGGTGACAGCTTGACTAGCGCGAATCCCCCGATCGACCACGGCATTTAACCACGATCGCAATACCTGATGGGGAGGATGGGGCAGGGTACAAACCGCTCCAGAACCGGAGTCCTGAAAGTCTTGGGAAGATTCCTTCAATTCCTCCCCTAGCCACTGAGCCCCCCAGGGCATTTGCTGACCAAAACGATCGAACCGGAGTCGATCGGCCCCGGCATTGAGGCGCACTTGCCACTGAACCCGCCCTAGGGGGGGCGTTTGAGAAACCACCTGCACCCTAGGAATAAACTTGGACTGGCTCCAGAGATCCAACACCCAGCGGGCCAGATGGCTCCAGTAGCGCAAATCCTCCCCTAGCCAGCCGTCTTCCTGCACCTGCAAGGGCAACCGGGTCAACACCTCAAAGGCTTGACCAGCGGGGATTACATAGCCCACAATGCCCCAGGGGTAAAGGTCGCCTGAGCCCGTTTCCGCCACCTGGCCGGAGTGCAGAGGACGTAATTCCGCCCCGGTTTCGGTCTGAGTAGGCAAGGGAATACGGACTGCCCTAGGGGGAGAGGCGGCGATCGTTTCGGCAATGGCCCCCAGGGAGGGAAGCGATCGGATAAACTTCAGCAATTCGCTCGGATCGAGGGACAGGGGATGGAGGGGCGTTTGGGTGTCCCATGCGGCAAAGGGAAGTGGAGTTAATCTGCGCCAATCTTCTCCCCAGAGGAGTAAATCATCCGTTGGAGTCCATATCCCGTGCAAAATTGCCATGAAGTC
>DALYGI010000076.1:0-1653 GCA_031971595.1 Prochlorotrichaceae cyanobacterium CTOTU29312 | reverse complement strand
TCTTTCACCAGAACACCCATATTGCGGGCTGTGCCTTCCACAATTTTCATGGCCGCATCAATATCACGGGCATTGAGATCGGGCATTTTCGTTTGAGCAATTTCCTTCAGTTGATCCCGCGTGATCGAGCCTACTTTTATTTTATTGGCCTGGCCAGAACCCTTTTCAATGCCTGCTGCCTTCGTAATTAACACAGAGGCGGGTGGGGTTTTAAGGACAAAGGTAAAACTGCGATCTTCAAAGACTGAAATCTCTACGGGAATAACCGTACCCACCTGATCCGCAGTCCGGGCATTATATTCCTTACAAAAGGCCATGATATTGACCCCGTGTTGACCGAGGGCAGGGCCCACGGGAGGGGCTGGGTTTGCCTTACCGGCAGGAAGCGCTAGTTTAATGAGAGCAACAACTCGTTTTGCCATTGCGATCTAAATTCCTTTCTAAAGTCTAAGTAAACATGAATAAACTGGGTCTAAATTGGCAGGAGCATTCCGTAGGAAACCCCTATCCAATTCGTTTGGGTTTAGAGATTAAAGAAGGGAGAGGCGGGGCCACTCCCTCAGTTTAGTGGTGCAGGATTGTTTCTCAGGTTTAAAGCTCAGGGCTTGAATCCTAGGTTTGCTTTTTCACTTGCTTAAACTCCAACTCCACAGGGGTATCTCGCCCAAAGATCGATAGCAAAGCCTTGAGTTTACTCCGTTCAGGTGTGACCTCAATCACTTCGCCCTCAAAGTCTTTGAATGGCCCATCTAGAACCAAAATTTGCTCCCCAATGCTGAAGTCTGCTTTGATGACCGGCTCAGACTGTTCCGACTGCCTGAAAATCCGATCGACTTCGGCGGGGCTAAGGGGTTTGGGCTTCACATGGCCGCGCCCCCTGCCCATCCCCGGAGCCCGTTTTTGCTCGGAGCCCACAAAGTTGATGACATGGGGGGTCGTTTTAACCACCTGCCAAGTTTCATCGCCAATTTCCCACTTCCCCGTCACCGCATCTTCCGCAAGGCGCACCCGCAGCAGGACATAGCCCGGAAAAATTTTCTCGTCGATCTGTTGCCGACTCCCATCCTTTTTGAGCCTTACCACCGGGGTTTGAGGAATTTCTATACTGAGAATATTTTCCGAAACTCCCATGGTGAGCGCCCGTTGCAGAAGACTTGCTTTTACTTTCTTCTCGCAGCCCGAAGCAACCTGAATAGCATACCAACGAGATTTAATCGGTTTCTGCTCTTCGGGATTCTCTTCATCGCTGTCTGGGACTAGGTTATAGCGATCGTCGGTTATCATTAGCCAAATACCTTACTCGCAGCCCAACTAAAGAGGTTATCAATCAGATAAATCAACAGTGCGGATAGGCTAACCATTAACAAAACAGAAACAGACTCGGCAATGAGTTGCTGCCGAGTGGGCCACACTACTTTACCCAGTTCTTCCTGAGTTCCTTGCAAAAAAGCAACGAGATTGAATGGTTCTCCAGAAGCTTTTGTAGATGTGGGTGTTGGGGAACCTTCCCCCTTGGGAGAGACTTGCTGCTGCTTTTGCATTATGGGTTCAGGGTTATGAGGACGGCACTATCCCTATAGGGTTTTTCTCTAGAATTTTTGTTCTAAAAAGCCCCTATAGCAGGGGACTAACGACTCAAGGGGGAAGAGGAGC
>DALYGI010000075.1:0-12861 GCA_031971595.1 Prochlorotrichaceae cyanobacterium CTOTU29312 | reverse complement strand
GAATTTCACGACAAAGACACAGAAGCCCCGCAGGAATGCCTTTGTGTTCTTTGTGTCTTTGTGGTTTAATCCTGAGCTTTCCAGTTTATTTAATGCACGATCCTTAGGGTGGGCACGGGGGCACCGCCCGTACATTTAGATTTTAATTAGATTTCCATAATGAGAATTGCTAACCTGAGAGTTCCTTAAGGTACCATGAAGAAGTTTTGTAATTTTGTAGTTTTGTAACTTGTACCGTTAGGGATTGTGGGCATGAAGCGAGTAGCGATCGTCGGGGCTGGGTTGGCAGGGATGGCCGCCGCTGTGGATTTAGTGGATGCGGGGCACCAGGTTGACCTGTACGAGTCTCGTCCTTTTGTGGGGGGCAAGGTCGGCAGTTGGGTGGATCCGGAGGGTAACCACATTGAAATGGGGCTTCATGTCTTTTTTGGATGCTACTATCAGCTATTTGACCTGATGCGTCGGGTGGGGGCCATCGATAATCTGCGCCTCAAGGAACATACCCACACCTTTGTGAACCGGGGTGGCAAGCTGGGGGAATTGGATTTCCGGTTTATTACGGGGGCTCCGTTCAATGGGCTCAAGGCTTTTTTCACCACCTCCCAATTATCTCCTCAAGATAAACTGTTGAATGCGATCGCCCTGGGCACGAGTCCCATTGTGCGGGGTTTGGTAGACTTTGAGGGCGCAATGAAGGTGATTCGGGATCTCGATCGCTTTAGTTTTGCGGACTGGTTTCGCCGTCATGGGGGCTCGGAGGGGAGCTTAAAACGGATGTGGAACCCGATCGCCTATGCCCTGGGGTTCATTGATACGGAAAATATTTCCGCCCGCTGTATGCTCACGATTTTCCAGCTTTTTGCCGCCCGTACCGAGGCTTCGGTGTTGCGGATGCTGGAAGGCTCTCCCCAGGAATACCTACACCAGCCGATCGTCAACTACCTCAAAGATCGGGGGGCCACGTTTCATCTGCGTCGTCGGGTGCGGGATATTCAGTTTGAAGAACAGGCAGAGGTTCAGAGCAAACCTTCCCCACGGGTCACCGGCTTAGTGATGGCAGAAGCAGAAACAGAACAGTCCGAAGCGATCGTGGCGGATGCTTATCTGGCTGCCTGTGACATTCCCGGTATTCAGCGGCTCTTGCCGGAGGCTTGGCGCAAGTGGCCAGAATTTGACAATATTTATAAACTCGAAGCGGTGCCCGTGGCCACCGTCCAACTACGCTTTGATGGCTGGGTCACCGAACTCCAGGACGAAGCCCAGCGTCGGCAACTGACCCACGCCGCCGGATTAGATAACCTGCTTTATACCGCCGATGCGGATTTTTCCTGCTTTGCAGACCTTGCCCTCACCAGCCCCGCCGACTACTACCGTCCCGGTCAAGGCTCCCTCTTGCAACTGGTATTAACCCCAGGGGATCCCTTCATTAAAGAAAGCAACGAAAAAATTGCCCAGCACGTTCTGCGCCAAGTGCAGGAATTGTTCCCTTCCGCACGGGACTTAAACATGACCTGGTACAGCGTGGTCAAACTGGCTCAGTCCCTCTACCGGGAAGCTCCAGGCATGGATCCCTTCCGCCCCGCCCAAACCACTCCCATCCCGAATTTCTTCCTAGCGGGCAGCTACACCCAACAGGACTACATCGACAGTATGGAGGGGGCAACCCTATCGGGACGGCAAGCAGCTAAGGCCATTCTTCAGTTTCTGAATGCTTAGTGATGGATCTCCAAATTTATAAGGCTCCTCAGCGGGGGAAAGCCCAGAAACTTTTAGAAGAAGGATTTCACCCTGAGGATTTTCCTTACATACCACCTTATCTGGATGGAAAATGTTATTTTGCCGGGCCTAACGATCGAAGTATTGCTGAAGAATTTAACCAAATATACCAAGCAGGCATCATTGAGGTGTCGATTGATTGGCCATCCTACAGAAAAAACTTTCAATCACTAGAGTTTCGCTATGATGAAAAAGATGGCTTTGAGAGGATTGAAGTCGTTATTCCTCAAAGTCTATTTCCTATTCTCAACCAATTTTCACGGGTTCTCAAAGCACGGTAAATCTTATGGATAACACAAATTGGCTACACTTAAAATCCAGATATAAATTAGGGCAGTTTGTACTGGGAACAGTAGAATTTCATGCCCCTTTTGGAGTCTTTCTAAACCTAGGTGAACCGGTGGTGAAGGGATTAATCAAAATACCTGACTTTCTGGATGAAGGCGTGATGCAGGTAGAAATGTATCCGGCTATTGGCGCAACGGTGGGGGCGATTGTGGTTGGATACAACGAGAGTAATCAACGTGAAGTCTATTTAAGCGCTAAGCCTAGTGTGTTACACCGATCGCTAGTTCCACTCAACCTTCCTGCGGTTGTAGCAGGTTAACCCAAGCTGCCCTGTTTCCACCCCTATGTCTCCCTTCTTAAATCTTGATTTTGAACCAGCCCTGGAATCTCTGGGTGAGGGTTTTTACGAAAGTGTCACCGCTGCGAGTTTTCCCCAAACGCTGCTGCGGTTCCGCAACGATCGTCTTTTGCCCCTGCTGGGACTCGATCCAGAGCAGGTCACGGATGAGGATTTTACCGTTGCCTTTGGGGAATTTAAGGGCCGATCGCCCCTGCTGGCCCTGAGTTACCACGGCTATCAGTTTGGAGTCTATAACCCTTATCTGGGGGATGGTCGGGGCTTTTTGTATGGTCAGGTACGGGGGACGGATGGCAAGCTCTATGACTTGGGGACTAAGGGATCTGGGCAAACCCCCTACTCTCGCGGCGGAGATGGACGCTTAACCCTGAAAGGGGGCGTTCGGGAGGTACTGGCGGCGGAGGCACTGTCAGCCTTGGGGGTCAACACCTCCCGCTGTTTGAGCCTGATTGAAACCGGGGAAGGGCTGTGGCGGGGGGATGAACCCTCTCCAACCCGATCGTCGGTGATGGTACGTTTGAGCCAGTCTCATATTCGCTTTGGTACGTTTGAACGACTGTATTACCTGAAACGATCGGATTTAATTCAGCGCTTACTGGATCATGTGATTCGGGTGTATTATCCTGAACTTTTGGAAAGGGAGGGGAACGCTGGGGAAGAACTGACGATCGACCATTATCTGGCCTTTTATCGATCGTTGGTGCATCGGGTAGCGGATTTGGCAGCGCAGTGGATGTCCGTGGGCTTTTGTCACGGGGTTTTAAATACGGATAATATGTCAATTACGGGGGAAAGTTTTGACTATGGCCCATTTGCCTTTATTCCCACCTACGATCTGCGCTTTACGGCGGCCTATTTTGATGATTTGGGGCGCTACTGTTTTGGCAATCAGCCCCCCATTTGTAAACAGAATTTACGATCGCTTCAGGTGCCGTTATCCCTAATTTTACCCCTCTCGGAACTGGAGGAAATCGTTGAAGAATTTGACGATCGGTTTCGGGAAACTTTTCTGCACCGAATGCTTCATCGGTTAGGCTTGGAAACCCTAGAGCCCCCCCTCGATCGGGAGTTAGTGAAACAAACCTTAGAATTATTGCAACAACAGCAAAGCGATTATCACCGCTTCTTTCGTCAACTTCGCCAAGCCTTTTCCCCCATCTGGGCAGCGGATCCCTCCCAAATTCCCCTGAGTTTATTCACCTCAGAAAATACCCTAGAATCTGCAAGCCTAACGGAACAATGGTGTACCTGGCGAGACAGTTACCACCTGATTTTAAGCCGTTTATCTACTACCGAACTGGCCACCATTCCCGATCGTTTAGCCCGCCATAATCCCCTGACTCCCCTAATCCGATCGGAAATTGAAACCATCTGGACAGCGATCGACGAAGAGGATAATTGGCAACCGTTTTATGATTTAGTCGATCGGTTACGATCGCTGCATCGATAATGGCGATCAGTTGTATCTCAGAGGCTCCCAGTCCCAGATCCAGCCCAAAGTGCTTACCTCAAATTCTTCTCCATTCTGTTCTAGATCACACAGATCCAGTGATAGAGTCGCTGAGTTCCGTGAGAATCCGCACAATCAAAGTCAGCTTGATGGGAGATTATAGAAAAAAATCAGATGTGCTTTACCCTCTTTAAGGATTGATTATGACATCCCACTCCCACAGCTATAACACCTGGATTAACCCCAACTTGCCTGACCTCGTTCGGTTTGCTCGGCAGCAAGAACTCAAAGAAATGGAAGCCGCAGGCCTAGACATTAACACCTTGACCCCCTGGGATGATCCCTGCTTACGTCCCTTTATTTCTTCCCCTAGGGAATCTACAAGTAGCTTGCCAGAGTTAGTACGCTTTGCGCGGGAACGGGAAGAAAACCTACCCAAACGATCGTTACCGGATGATTATTTAACCCCTTGGGATGGTTTGAGCCACTACGATAATCTTTATCTGTATCCTCACGCCGAGCCGCTTATGCCGTTGCGGGGCAGGGATTTTGATGTCATGGAAGGCTTTTTTAAGGATGACTCCATTGCCGCAGTTTTAGAAGATGGGGGCAAGCGCTAACCCCTCCCTAGAACGATCGGAGTGATGGAAGATTGCAGTAATTAGCAGTAATTATATTTTTGGGAAGAGAGAAGTGTTAAGAGACAGTTTCATAGCTCAGGCTATGAGTTCCATCGATCCCACGGGTGCAGCACTCTAGAAGTAGAGAAAGGCAGTAAAAATGGCTACCAAAACAAAGAAAAAGAATTTCTCTAGCTTTACCTATGGGGAAGCCTTTAAATATCTAAATATTGAGGAGAAATTGTTTTGCTCCTTTTATATCGACTAAGTAGTTTTGAATCATTTCTAGGCTATAGTCTTGTGGAAGGACTCGCTGAAATTTGCTCAGGCGATATTCAGGTAATTGTTCTACTATAAACTTTTGAGTTTCAGGTTTTTCCCAAAATTCAGGATTTGACATATCTTTAATTGCTCTAATAATGGCTTGTTCACCTAACCGATCGCTCTCAATCTTAAGGCGAAGGTTATCTACACTGACTTTCCAATCATGGTAGATTTGAAGTCCATATTTCAGAGCATGGTTAATTTGTCCACCGGCAAATGTCCACCATAGAGTCTGATCCTCAACGGTATGAAGGTTATAGGAGTTTTCTTGTAATTGAGGCATGATCTCTGTGCGATAGTCTGTGAGAAAGGTTTGGGCTTGGGGAGAGAGATAAGATATAGGAGTCTCATTGAGGAGGATTTCCTTCATTTTTTGACATAACTCATAGCTAAGAATTTGTGGGACAAAACCTCCCCAACTGGGCTTTTTACCCCTAGGTGCAGGGCTTACTAAAACTGATCGCTTACTGTTATTAATATTTTGTACAACCCAACCTCGTCCAGCGAGTAGAAATGAGCTAATCTCTGGGACTAATTTGTCTACAAAAGTCTGTTCTAGCGAACCTAATGTTGCTCCTGATTTGGTGTGAACTTTGTAAAGTTGAGGGCTACTAAAAACAGCATAGAGTTCCATAAAATTTTTACGCCCAAAAATTCGCTCACCAGTTTGTCCCATGGATAGTAGACCACTGGCACTAAATAAATAGTCTTCCTGAATTAAATGTTGAATGAGGCGATCGTATTCATTAGGGGTAATATCAGCAAAATCAGGAATAGATCTCAGGTGTTCCCAGCATCTTTCAGCACTGATCGCTCCAAATTGTAAGGTTAGGGCAAATAGTTGATGGACAAGGACTGGCCAGGCACGATGCTTGATTGGAACAGACTCTACCCATCCCGATCGAGCAAGCTCAATAATGGCCACACTTTGCAGAACACTTTCACTATTTTCACAGAGAAATGTTGTGTTGGCCCTTTGTCCTGCCCGGCGGCCAGTGCGTCCTAGTCGCTGAAGAAAGGATGAAACTGTGCTAGGTGCATTAGCTTGGAAAACAAAATCTAGATCTCCAACATCAATACCTAGTTCTAGGGTTGAGGTACAGACAATACAGGCATTGGTACCATGTTGGAAACGAGCTTCAGCGGCGGCTCGTTCTTCGAGGGATACGGAACTGTGATGGACAAAGACATCTATTCCTCTGTTGCGTAACCGTTCAGCAATACTTTCTGAGAGAGAACGGCTGCCACAAAAGAAAAGACTTTTATGGTTTAGGGCTTTTTCAGTGACTACTTGGGCGATTGTTCCGTGAGATTCTAGGTGATGAATATAGATTTCTTTGGGGGAAGTCTCTTTCGGCGGTTGAATAATTTCACCAAGTCGTTGAGAGGAACCCTGGAGCCAAGTCAGAATAGCCTCTGGATTACCAATTGTGGCACTGAGGCCAATCCGTTGAATATCATTGGTTGTGAACTGGCCGATGCGTTCTAAAACGGATAATAAATGAGATCCCCGATCGCTACCGGCAAAGGCATGAATTTCATCAATCACAACGGCTCGCAAATCCTGAAATAGAGAGCCTAGAGGAACTTTTGCTGAAAGTAACATAACCTCCAGAGATTCTGGCGTGGTCATGAGGATGTGACTGGGATCTTTGATAAAGGCCCGTTTGTCAGTAGTTTTAATATCTCCATGCCAGATCGATCGTTTTAAACCCACCATTTCGGTATAGGTGCCCAGACGCTCTGCTTGGTTGTTTAGTAAAGCTTTGATAGGAGCCAGATAAATGGCACCCACACCGGCTGGTTCATGATTCAGGAAATGGGCAATGACGGGAAAAAGGGATGCTTCAGTCTTACCTCCAGCGGTGGGTGCCAGAATGACTACATTTTTCCCATCCAAAATGGCATGGCCTGCTAATTCCTGTACGGGGCGTAAGCTTGTCCAACCCAGCCGAGAGACGATCGCTGCCTGAAGACGGGGGGGAAATCGGGAAAAGGCGGTAGTGACCATGGGATCTGTTCACCTATCCTTAAAAGTCTACTAAGGCATAGGCTTGAGGCGCTTCCGCTTCGGCATCGGGTTGAAGGTAGGGTGTACCGGCTGCCAAACATTGCTCTAGTTCATTCGGTTCAAGGGGAGTAAAGCCAGCCTCGGTCATTGGGTCGTATTCTGGTTCTGTACTGGCCAAGTCTAGGATATCCACAAAGCGTCGCAGGAATTGGCGTGGAATGACTCCCACATCTCCCCTAAAGCCTTCGGTAACCTGAGTAATTAAGCGATCGATAAAGAGTTCAGTCACTTTTCGGGCAAGCCAGTCAGAGTTTTCGGTGGGATAAATCGATCGTAATTTCAGGGCAACTTCTTGCAACCGCTCCTTAGTAAAAGGTTTCAGTTCTAGTTGGGGTTGGCGGGGATTGACAAATTTTCCTTGAGATTCAAAGCGAATGCGATCGTGTAGGGGTTGAAGACCTGCTACTCCTCGATGGGTGTCAAAAAATTCTGGTGTTCCCGTAAAAATCCAGAGTAATCCTCGATAGGAGTCAGCGGCATCACAAATTTGACGAATACCATTGAGGGATTTACCCCGTACATCATGGCGCATTCTCAGGATTGTTTCGGCTTCATCAATGACGATCACTAAGCCTTTATAACCAGCAGCTTTAATGATTTCTAAAATACCTTGGAGATAACTGAGGGCTTCCCGGCTACCAATATCACCTTTAATGCTGGCAACTTTCTTCGCACTGGCTGCCACATTTTCACTGCCGGATAGCCAGGAAATTAATGCGGTGGCTTCTCCTATTTGACCCGCTTGCTTAAGGCTAAAAATAGATCGGAGAACCCGTGCCATATCTTCGGGGGCTTTGCCTTGGGTTAAGGAAATGAGATCTTCCTCTAGGCGCTGTTGTACTTTTTGATCAAAATCATCGCTATTTTCATCTGCTCCTGCATCCATCAGTCCATCTTCGACCCGTGCAATCCAGCGATCGATAATATCGTTTAATGCTCCTCTGGGGCAGGTTGAGGTGCTTAAACCCTGCACTACTTTACGGTAAACATCATCAAACTTATAGAAGTGTAAATCGTTGTCGGAAACTACCACAAAGCTAGTGACAAAGCCTTCCTGCTGTGCATCTAAAAGGGCAAGACGAGACATAAAGGTTTTACCGCAACCATAGCCACCCCGAAAGAATTTAAATCCACCCTGGCCACTCGCTGCGAGGGATAGTTGACGGCGAATTTCAGCGCGAGGTTTATCAATACCAACAGCAAAGGTTTCCAGGCCAACTTCTGGAACTGTGCCACGGCGTAGGCACTCTAGGATTTCTTCGGTGATTTGGGTTGGGTGCATGGGTAATTATTCAGAAATTAGTTGAGGCATTAGTTCAGAAATCAGAAATCAATTCAGAAATCAATTCCACTATTGCAGACGATCGTTTTGGTTTTGACTGACATAGCGTTTGCCATTGGCAGTGGATTCAGTTTTTACGATAAAAGGAAGTTGGGCTTGGTAGGCTTCAAGATTTTGAGAGAAGCGCCTCACTTTTCGGGGACTACCTAACATCTGCCCTAATTCGACTTCTGTAATTGATCCATATTTATAAATATGATCTAAGGTTGTCCGCATTTCTTGATCGGGAATGGCCTCTTGCCAATCTAAAAATCCACGGGGCTGATCTAGAGGAGTTTGAGGGTCTGGATGAGAAGTAGAAGGGTCAGATTTGGCAGTATAAATCACATCAAAGAAAGCGTTGGGGGTGACGGGGGTGATCCTCACGATCGCCGTGGGGTGATAGACCTGAATGCGGACTCGTTCAACCGTAGCACTGGGGCTATGGAGGGTAAAAGCAACTTCCACACTATCGGCGCTGAGGGGGACTTCAACCACTTGATTTTGTATTTTGGCACCGGGGGCATCATGGAGGGTGACTGTAATATCTGTGGCTGGGCTTGGGTTGGAGGCTTGCGGCACTTGCAAGGCTAAGGCGATCGTTTTGGGGGGGTTGAGGAGCAACATTCCTTGCTCGGTGGGGGCGGGTTGAATTTTCAGTCGTAGGCGATTGTAGCTCACCAGTGGGGGCAAAGGTTCCGCAGTGATTTCATATTGCATATCTCGGCTGAGCCGATTGCGATTTTTCTGGTGTAAAACTAATACGGGAACCACTCGTTCTTGCAGGCTATTTCCACCGTGTACAAAGGTGGCAGATCCTGATTGGTATACGGCTAAATCTTGGCGAAAGTGCAGATAACCAGATTGCCCTTCATAGCCCAATTGACTAAAAGAGACGCATAGGGTCTCAGGGAACTGCCTGGGTTCTCGACTGAGAATATGTCGCCGTTGAGTGCCATCTTTGAAGGGAGGGTTGGCTTTTTGGGCTGTGACCGCATCCCGGAGCAGAAAACCATGATCGGCGGTAAAAATAAAGGTGGTAAATGCAGGATCGTCTAAATTGCGTAGGCGATTCCAGGCGGTTTTAATTTGTTGCAGTAAGCGATCGAAGGTGAGAACACCTTGATTAGCTTCACCGGCTTGATCTATATCCGGGCCATGCACCACTAGCAAGTCAGCTTTAGCACAGTCTTTTTTGAGTTTTTGATCCGAGGCATCGCAGATAGATTTTAAGTCTAGCTCTTTAACGATCGCCCGCTCCCCAGTCTTCAATTGAGTGCCTCGTTCTTTCATGGCTCGCACCCGCTCGCCGGGGGTATTGACGGTATATTCCCCAGTACGAAATCCTTGAAAATCGGAGTGTGGGGGTAAAACCAATTTTCCCTTTTGGGTGAGGGGAGCGAGGGCATTCATCCCCACGGGGGTAATGGTGGGGAGTTCTGCATAGCGAGCATAAAGATTGCCAGATTTTAGATCGGAATCTTGACAGTTTTCTAGGAGTTCTGTGGCCATTTCGTAGCGGAAGGCATCGAGAAGGAAGTAAACCACGGTTTCGCCCCGTTGCAGACAGGGTTGTACCAATTCTTCGTAGAGAAAACGCTGTTGGAGATCGGAATCGGGTAAAAAGCCTTCTCGACGACAAATTTGGGCAAAATCCGCTGCTAGGTTGCTGGCCCAGGTGTGGTAAAACTGCCGCAGTTGATCGGCAATGGAAAGCAAGCTTTGGAAATCCGGCAGGGTGGAGGCGAGTTGGGTCGATCGTTGTTGTTCTAGAATGCGGTGCAGTCGGTCAATCTTGGCCCCTTGCCGTGTATAGGTTTCTAGGGCATCCCGCAGGGTCATTTCCGGTGTGAATAAGTGCCCTAGTTTTGCTCCTGATGGGGTTCCTGATGTTGCGATGGCTGTTCCGAGTTGGGCAGCGATTTGCACAAATTGCCATTCCTGATAGCGCCCCCGATCCCGTTGGAGCCAGAACGATTGGGACTGAAGCCGATTGGTGGCCCAGGTGAGGGCTTGCTGCCAGTTTTGAGTTTTTAAGGCTTCTAGGGCCGCATTCAGAAACTTAACTTCTTCCGCTCGGAAAGTGTCGATCGTCCCCAGGTCGGTGGCTTCCATGGTTGCCAGTTCTGCTTCCAGGGAGTTTTCTACAATTTGGGCAATGCGATCGTAGTGGTCAGGGTGGCGATTTCGGAGGTGATTAATACAGGCTTTGCAATTGTTGAGCAGCGGGGTGGCCAGTTTGGTGAGGGGCACTAAGGCTTCCAGTTGGGGCGATCGTTGCAGATCTTGCACATATTCCACACAGAGGAGCCAGGCGGAGCAGAGTTCCGTGAGGTTTTCTAAGGTCAGGGGAGTTGGGCCGAGGTAAAACTGAAGAAAGTCAGGACTGAGCCCCAAATGCCGATAAAAGTGATCCTGGAGGTGTAACAGGCCATCCCCCTGATCAATTTGTTGCTTGAGCCGTGACTCATCCTGTTGGAGTAGACCATCTAAGAGCCATTCTAAACTGAGGCTGTTGAGGTAAGCCGCGAGGGAATTTTGGGGTTCGTTGAGGGTGGCGAACCAGGCTTCTGCTGCGCTGAGACTATTGGGCTTTGTCTTTAAAAAAGCGTCTAAGCGATCGGGGCTGACCTGACCACTCACCGCCTCTTTGATCAGGGTATCCAGACCTTTGCGATACCGTGTGCCTGCGTGGTATAGCTCCAGGACGGGGGTAGTACGAATGGTTTGTTCCGTATGCCCTGGCATGTGGATGAGCAGGTTCTTAGCGGTGGAATCATCTTGATTCTGGGTTTCTAAGTCCAGCAATAGTTCTAAAAAACTCCCGCGAAAGGCCACCACTGGCGCAAAAAAGTGACCCGCTTGATAGCGTTGAATCAGATCATCCACATAGGCAGTATAGAGACCATCTTTATCCAGCCAAATGACTAATCCATGTTGGCGAATTTCGTGGCTGATTTGGGCTTCTAGGGCGGCGGTGATGGGAGGTAAAGACATGGGAGCGCAGAAAGAATCTGAAGTCACCTTAACAAGTTATTGTGGCCAAAGGCTCAAGTCTTCCGTATCTTTTTTATATTTTCGCTCCCGTCGTTTTTCTTCCTTTTCTCGGAGTTTAGCCGCCAGATCCGATCGTTCTTTCAGGAAAGTTTGACGGTGTTGATCGGAATTGACCTCATCGATCGTAAAGTCCGGGCCGATTTCATCCTGTAGCCGCAGTTCCCATTCATAGGCTTTGGCGGGGTGATAGTTCCAAAAACAGCCATGAGCTACGGCCAAGGACGGATCACTCTGGCATTTTTGATCCACCCGCTGCGGGAAATAACGGGCCGCCAAGTGACTCCAATCGTAGTCTTTTTTGCCCTTAGCGGTACAGAGTTCATGCCACCAGGTTTTAGGGGTATTCCACTGAGGTTCCAGGAGGGGCCACAGGGCCGCACTATTAATCATCACCCCATCATCCAAATCCATGCGATAAGTTGCGGGGGTAATGGGAGGATCCGAAGCCTTAGCGGGGGGTGGCCCCGTTTCTGCACAGTGCTGAACTAAATTAGTAAAACTCGCCAACTCATCCCGCAACTTTTGCAGATCGGCGTAGCGTTTTTCCGCCTGAGCTTGGGTCTTTTTGTCTCCCTCATACCGAGCAGTTTGGAGATCTGCCAACGCCCCTTCCAGATGAGCCAAATCCGGCCGCAGGTATTCCACCAAGAGAGTCGTGAGGGTATCATCTTGCCAGCGGTGAATACTGACATAGGCCACAAAATTCCTTTTCTCAGAACTGAGGGGAAAATAGATCGGGCGTTGCTCATAGCGTTTCAGGTGATCTTCCTTAAAGAAATTGAGCCGCAGCCAGTCCCCCAGCCTGTTGCCCTTCGCCAACCGCTCTCCCTGAGTTTGCCAAGTATTTCGGAGGAATTGGGTCGCCGGATGATTGAGACATTCAGGACTTTCGGGATGGAAATAAGCAGAGAGGTAAAGAATGCCGTGGGGTAAGCCCATCTGGTTGCCCTCTGGGGAGGGGGAATTTGCTGGAAACCGCCCTAACGCCACTCCCACACTGTAGGAGACCCAATCCGCTGGAGTAGCCTCCTGATACACCGGCTCCCAGGGAGGCAGCGGTTCCCCCGGTTCCCGATCCACTGCCCGCTGTGCCCAATCCTGAGCATAGACCCAACAACTGGGGCCAGGACACTGGAACTCCACAGAAGTTTCCCGTGCTGCCTCGTGCTGACTGAAGCTAGTTTCTAGTTGAGCAAAGATTTCATCCGCTGATTCGATGGGAAAGAGGGGAAGGCGGTTTACATCTCCTACTTGAAAACTAACAGTAGGATTCAATGCTGTAATAATTGTCTGTGTAAGCTTACTATTAAGTAAGCAGGTTAATTGAGATTGTGCAGAGAAAAAGATGGAAGACCCTTTGCTATCAATTATACTTTTATATCTATGTTTTCGAGATGAAAAGTTAGATCCAGTCATTGCAAAAGCTACACCTGGCTTAAAATAAAATCTTTCATTTTTACCTGGAGTTGCTATCTTTTTTCCATCTTTTTCCATAGTATGAATTTCGAGCATATCCATGTGAAATTTTAATATCTCTGATAATGGCTCAATCCATCTTTTACCGGCAGCCCCTTTTATATAGGGTATCCAGTTGAA
>DALYGI010000074.1:9674-12882 GCA_031971595.1 Prochlorotrichaceae cyanobacterium CTOTU29312 | reverse complement strand
GATCGGTGTTGCCAGTACCCCACATCAATCCAACGATCGAATTTGAATCCTGCTTCTTTGATGGAGCCAATATATTCAAATCCTAATTTTTCATGGAGGTGTACACTCTGGGGATTGGGTAGGGCTAAAATACCGATCGCACTATGGATGTTTTGGGTTCGTAGGCGGTGTAAAAGTTCGGTATAGAGTCGAGTTCCGAACCCCTGATTTCGATCGTTTAGATCAAGATAAATCGATGTTTCGACGGTGTAGCGATAGGCCGATCGTGCTTTCCAGGGGGCGGCGTAGCAATACCCTTTGACTATTCCTGTGTCAGAATCCTCTAAAACCAGCCAGGGTAAAGGGGCAAGTTTGACCTGATTTAAACGATCGAGAATGTTTTGAGGGGTGAGGGGATCTTCCTCAAAGGTGATGGTGGTCTGGAGAATATAGGGATTATAAATTTCGCAAATTCGTGCTGCGTCCCTGGGCTCTGCGTCTCGTACTGTGGGCAATGGAGGTAATGGGAGTACTGGGGTCATGGTTCATTCAGTTCCTCTAGTTTTTGGGAATATTCTGCTTCGGTCAAGATACCATTTTCTAGGGCTTCTTTTAATTTTTGACGACGATCGTTTTTCCGTTTGGTGCTTCTTTTTTTAATGATTTCAGTTTCTACAGAGTCCTGAATGTCTTGGATTTTTTTCTCGTATTCCAGGGTATCTAAAATACCATCAGAAAATGCTTTCTGCAACTTCTCTAGTCGCTCTTCTATTAAAAACTCAGCTTCATAGCGATCGATTTTTTCGTCTAACTTATCTCGCTTTTTATTAAAGGTAACCCGATCGATAATACCTGCATTTAAGGCCTGTTGCAGTTTGTTAAGATCTTCAGCCACCGCTGCTTCTGCCTTTTCCCGTGCGGTGGTTAGCGGCTGCACATCAATGATGGTTTCTGAAGGGGAGGGATGGGGGGCGTTGGGAGCTTCTGAGGAGGCTGATTCTGTTGCTGAAGTGGCGACGGGGATTAAGGCTAGGGTTGTTTTTAAGTGCCACATTAATTCCTGTTCTAAAATTAATGCCCAGCCCGCATTTGCAATGCCTGTAAAGAAGGGAATCCCTCCCATAAATAAGGAGGCAAAGCCTGCACCAGCAATATTAGACACCCATTTTCCGATACTGGTTTCAATGATAATTTCCCGATCGTTACTGGGACGGGGAGATTGATAAACTCTGATTTTAAAGGCAAGATTAGCCCCTAATAAGGTTCGTAGGGGATTGGTCTTTTTAGCCTGAATAAAATACTGGCGATCGAATCTTTTAAATTCGACTTCATACTGTCTATTCTTGAACCAATTGATAATTTCTCGTTCAATTTTGTCTAAGTCCACACCATCGTGCAAGATAAAATAATTTTTTGCCATTGGTTCACTCCCCACTGAGGAAAGGGTCTAGAAATCCTTCCTTTAGGGTACAGCAGTTTTCAGCCTGGGGACAATGGGAGGGGCTGTCTGAGTATCCCTATGACTCTCGATCGGCCTGAAAGATGGCGGGTAGGTCTTCTGGGGGCAGGGGGCGGTGAAAAAAGTACCCTTGAGCGATGTCACATTGAATGGATTTGAGAAATTCCATCTGTTCTGGAAATTCTACCCCCTCGGCAATGAGGTCTAAGTTGAGGCTTCGCCCTAGGGAAACGATCGCGGCAATGATGTGAGCAACTTTCTGATTTTGAGAAATTTCTTTGACAAAGGACTGATCAATTTTGAGGGTATGGAGGGGCAGTTTTTGGAGGCGATTAAGGGAAGAATAGCCTGTGCCAAAGTCATCAATGGACAGCCGCAAGCCTAGATCATTAAGTTGACTTAAAACCAGTTGGGTATATTCTAGATCTTGAACTGCGGTGGATTCCGTCACCTCTAATTCTAAATATTTAGGATCTAGATCAGTTTCTAATAAAATATTTTGCACATCTTGCACCAGATTAGACGATCGAAACTGTTTGAGGGAAAGATTGACGGAGAGGGTAATGGGAGCATAGCCCTGATCTTGCCAGGCTTTTGCTTGCAGACAGGCAGTGCGTAAAACCCACGCCCCAATTTCCACAATCCAGCCCCGCTCTTCCGCAACAGGAATAAAAATAGTGGGGGAAATGAGGCCCCGTTGGGGATGGTTCCATCGTAACAGGGCTTCAATGCCCATAATTTTCTGGGTAATTAAGTTAACTTGAGGCTGATACAATAAATAAAATTCTCCTCGTTCAAGGGCATGGCGCAAATCCTGCTCCAATTCCAGATCAATTTCCTGACTCCGATCGTCTGGGCCATAGAGTCCATAGGAATTGCGTCCCATAGACTTTGCTTTGTATAGGGCAATATCCGCCTGTTGAATCAGATTTTCAGCATCAATAAAAGTGGTTAAATCCCAATAAGAAATGCCGATACTGGTGGTGATACAAAATTCTTTGCCTCGCACTTCAAAGGGGAAGTCTAACAAACCTAAAATAAATCGCGCTTTCTCTTCCACGATCGTCTGATCGAAGTTTTCTAAAAGCAAAATAAATTCATCTCCTCCCCAACGCGCCAGGGTAATCTGAGGGGCACACAAATTCTCAAGGCGTTCGGCCACAACTTTCAGCAATTGATCCCCAAGGGAATGTCCGTAACGATCGTTAATTTCCTTAAAGCGATCTAAATCGAGGAACATAACGCTCAAAGACTGGCGATTTTGTTGAGCTTTTTGAATGGTTTGTAAGAGGAGATCGTTAAAAGCAGCCCGATTGAGTAAGCCTGTTAAGGTGTCGTGGGTGGCTTTGTAGCGATTTGTCTCTTCCACCCGTTGCCGCTGAAGCACCGCACTAATATTGACCGCAATGGCCCGCAATCCTGATTCTTCATGGTCAGACCAGGAACCCAGATTGTGGCAGTCGTGAACACTGAGATGTCCCCACAGGGCCAAGTCACTAAAAATGGGAACAATGAGGGCGGACTGAATATGGTAGGGGAAAAAGAACGTCCGATCCTGTTCGGGGTTCGTACCGCGCAGGGGTTGTAAGACCCGATCGTTCTGAAGCTGGCGATACCAGTCTTGCAGGTGAGAGCGATCGTAGGATTGATTTTGACCTTGGGGCTGGGTTTTCAGGGACATCACCCCCGGTGCGACCCACTCCTGGCGCAAACTCATGGACACTTCGCCACTGAGGGGATGGGGATGGTTTTCGTAGAGGCACACCCGAT
>DALYGI010000074.1:5751-9574 GCA_031971595.1 Prochlorotrichaceae cyanobacterium CTOTU29312 | reverse complement strand
CCCTCTGGATCCATTTCTACGATCGGGTTAGGCATCAATTCGGGAAAGGAGGCTAACCGCACGAGGGAGGCTTCACTGGATTCTTTAGAAGAGAGGGGTTCAGCAATGACGGTGGCCGGATCATCGGAGAAATCATTGAGCAACCCCAAGGGATCATCCGCTTCACAAAGAGACTGATATTCCTGATCGGATAAATTGGTGAGGGTATGGTAATGCACACTTACGGAAGGCGTACCAAACTCAATTAAATCCCCGTGGCGCAGATCATGGGATACACACCGTTCGCCATTAATAAAAACTCCATTGGTGCTACGTTTTCCCCGTAAGTTTCCATCTAAAACCCGGAAAATATAGTGCCCGGAATCTTCACTGGAAAGGGTAATCCTCAAGAGGAGAGCATGTTGCCGAGAGACGGATTTGGAATGGAGAATAATGGAATTTCGAGAATCTCGACCCAGGGAGTAACTGGCGGCACGCAAAGGAAACAGGCGTTTGCCATGATTATCTTCGATCACTAAGAAATGACGAATAGACTGCCGTTCAAGTTCGGACATGGCAAAGGGCCTACTTAAGTGTTTACCGTAGGGTGTTACGATAAAATAACCGTCAATTATAACCCAATCTATCTCAGTGCCAAGGATCTGTGTCACCGGCCCAGAGTTATTCCCGCCCAGTTTCCTAGAGCCAACTTCCTACCAAAATAAAGGGAGCCCAAAAGTAGGGGGTGGAATGGTCTGCACTGTTCAGCAGGGACAGTTGGGCTTGGCGCAGGGCTTCAGTTTTTCCTGCACGAGGTTGCGGTAAAAGGCTTGCATTAACTCGGCGGTAGCCTGGTCATCCACAGACCAGAGGGTAGCTAGGGTACTCCGCGCCCCCGATCGTACTGCCATGCCCGCTAACCCTAAGGCGGCCCGATCGTCTCCGAGGGCGGTTTGGCACGCACTGAGCACCAGCAGTTCCAAGGGTTCGGCGTTGGAGCGATCGATGGGTTGGAGGAGGGTTTTCAGTTCCTCTAGGGTGAGGGTTTCGTTCCAGGCCAGGATAAAGGTTTCATCGGCTTTGGAGGTAAATTGGCCATGGGTGGCAAAGTGAACGATCGAAAATTTGCCGCTGGACAGTTCCTTGAGGATGTTTTGCGGCTCAAAGGCTCCTTGGGGAAAGAGTTTCGGCGCATTGGCATCCGCTGTTGCGGTGTCGATCGTCCCGGAGCCCTCCCCACCCCGATCGCCGTCACTGCTGGCGGTACTGACCGTTAGGGTTTGCCCATCATTGAGCAACAGCACACTTTTCAGGGCTTGCTGAATGCCATAGACTTCATTTTTGACAAAGGGGAGAGGGGAAAACAGTTGCGATCGTTGGCCGGTGGGGGTTTCCGCCACGCTGACTTCGCCCCCTTCGGTCACGCCCCCAATCAGCACCTCTAGGTTGGCAAGATCAATGGGTTGGGTTTCCAGGAGTTGCAAACCGGGGCTGACGGCGATGGCATAGTCTTCAATTAAGTAATGGGAGCCGTCAAACAAGACCCCCATGGGAATGTTCCGCAGGGATCCATCCAGGGTAAAGACGAGGGTTTTAACCTCAGCGGCTTTTAAGTCTGCGGCCAGGGGGGCAATGAGCGCATCATAGAGGTAGCGCACGAGGCGCACCGCTTGGGAAGACCCTACGCCATTTTCCCCATTGCCCGATCGTCGCCAGCGCTGGGGACTGGAGGACTCGGAGAGAGCTAAACGCAAGAGTTGGGCGGCCCGCTCTAGGGTTCCCCGTGTCACGCTGGTTTGGTAATGGCGCAGGGGTTGACCGGAAAACCCCACAATAATTTCTAAACTGTCCCGCAACATGATCGGGTAAATAATGGCAGCGCTGGTATCTAAGGTTTCAATATCGATCGTTTTGGCGCTAACACAATTGGCTTTAAAGAAACTCACCAGTTCCTCAACCTGTAAACTTTCGATCGTATTTCTGGCGGTTTGTAACCGTTCCTGAGACAGGGGCACACCCGGTTCCGGGGTAAGTAACAGTTGCACATATTGCCGATAAACCGGATCGATTTTCTCTTGAAAAGAAAAGTTCAGATCCGTACTGAGGTTCGCTAAATCCGTTCGTAATCCTTCCAGGGTTTCTAGGGTTTGGGCGTAGGTTTCCCTGGCACTATCCAACTGATCTTGAGCCATTAAAATTCGCCCCAATTGCCATTGCCATTGATATAACCCCACGGGATCATTGAGGTTTTGCGCTGCTAAGAGGGCTTTTTCGGTGTAATCTTGGGCCGTGCTCAAGCGTTCAAGCCGTTCTTCAAATGAGCCCCACACCCCTAGGGCATAGGCTTCTAAGCGCCCATCTTGCAGGGTTTTACTATCGGCTAAGGCTTCGCTTAAAAGGGTTTGGAAATCATTTTCATCAATGGCAAAGATTTCCGTCCAATCGGGATACTGGAGCAACGTTTCCGCCAGATTCAATCGCCCAAAAATCCGCGATCGGCTGAGGGGAACAGTCTGGAAATTCTGTTGTAAATCCTGATAAAATCCCAGCAGTTGAGAAGCGGAACGGGGAAAGCGTAACCCTAGGCGCAACAGGTTAACCCTAGCTTGCATTTGTAGCTCAGGAAATGCAGGAGCAGCCCCTAAGGCTTGGGTAAAATAATTAAAAGATTGGAGGGGAGAATCCCAGGTTAAATGCCCCAAACTTAAAGCACTTTGAGCCACTTCTGCGGGACTATTCAAAGTCTTGGCTAAGTCTAAACTCTCAATGCCAAAATCCTTCGCCTGATCCCGATCGCCAAGGATGGCCCAGGTTTCTGCCACCTGACGCAGGGCGGTCACTTTCAGCCCGTCATCGGGCAGGGCTTGCACCTCCGGTAACCAGCGCTGAATATCATTAAAAGCTTGGGTGCCAAACCCCTGTAACCGCAGCAGTTTCACCTGATTTAAGCGACTTTGGAGATTGCCCCAGGCATCCCCGCCTGGTTGTAGGCCACTTCCGCCGCTTGATAGGCTTGGTAAGCTTCCACCAGTTGCCCCTGAGCCAGCCACAACCGCCCCTGAGCCCCCCAGAATTTACCTTGAATAAACTGCTGAGTGCGATCGTCCTGCAACTGGGGCCAAAGGGCCTGACTCCGATCGAGACTGGTTTGGGCATTGGGCCACTGTCCCAGTTCCACCTGAGCTAATGCCATCAGGGTTAAGGTCACCGCCTGCCGTGCCGGATCCGCGAGGGTAGGTAGAGCAGACTCCCAAGTGGCCAGAGCTTCCGCAAAGCGCCCGGATTGGTAGAACTCTTGACCTTGGCGCAGGGCTTGCTGAGTCGCTTGAGAATTTTCCTGAGCGATCGGGCTGGTGCCAGAGATCGCCAAAGCCAGATTAGAGTCTAGATTTGAAGCCAGATCTGAAAGGGTCAGGGACGATCGTAAAGAGGTTTTCGCTGGGGGTAACGTTAGCGTACTCCCCCCTAGATTCACGGTCTCCGTGGGCACCAGCCAATCCGACGACAACGCGCTAAAAGCTGGCGGACGCTGTAACTCAATACAAAACCACGCCGTCACGATCGCTAGGCCGAAACACACCCATCGCCGAAACGATCGTTTCCAGAAATAGCGCACCTTAAACGCTCTCATTTTCGACAGAAAGGAAAAACTTTTTCTAGGGTGTTTCATAGGATAGAGTTTAGTTTGCTTCAGCACAGCGGGTCACCGGGGGATAGTGTTTAGTTTTGAGTGTTTAGTTTTGAGTTTTGAGTTAGGGAATAGGGAATAGGGAATAGTTTTGAGTTTTGAGTTTTGAATTAGGGGTGGGTTAGTTCCCCTCTTGGGAGGGGTTAGGGGTGGGTT
>DALYGI010000074.1:0-5651 GCA_031971595.1 Prochlorotrichaceae cyanobacterium CTOTU29312 | reverse complement strand
AGTTTTGAATTAGGGGTGGGTTAGTTCCCCTCTTGGGAGGGGTTAGGGGTGGGTTAGTTCCCCTCTTGGGAGGGGTTAGGGGTGGGTTTGACCTGAAAGACAGATCCTACTCGCTGAAAACCGAGTTTTTCATAGTAGCCGTCTTCATCAGAAAAAACGTAAACCACTTGATCGATATGGGTTTGTTTGATTGTGTTCAGTAAGGCTTTTCCGTAGCCATTTTTTCTGTAGGCTGGAGCGACATAAAGTTCGCTTATATACACACCAAATCCATCTACTAACGCACGGAGATACCCACAAATTACGCCCTGACTTTTACAAATGTATGATTCACTGGTGAGTAATGCCTCTCTGAACGTATCGATCGTTAGTTCACTGGTAAATAAATTCCAAGCTGGCTCTTGTTTTAAGCGTGTCAGTAATTCAGATTCATGCTGTTTTTCGTATTTCAAGATGTTAAACATACCTTTGAAATCAAATATAAAGACTCTGTACCATCGATGCACTGTGTTGGACGATGCCTCATGAGTAGCTCCTAAACTACGATCGGTAATTCTGCAATGGTCACTAATCCTCCTGGAATAGTATCAACTTGTAATCGATAGCCCCGCAATATGCTCATACCGATTAATGGCTCTGTTTCTGCTGCGTTAATCTCGATTTCTCGATATTCCCCACCCCAAATTACCATCCCATCATAAATATCAAACAGGACTTCGCTGCCATCACCTAGGGTGGCTCTATCTCGGTAACTCCAAGATAAGTCAAGCTCTGTGATGATAGAAATCGGGAGGCTCAAGAATCCTGTGAAACCAGTATCGATTACAGCAGTAATAGATTTTAGTTTCTTGTTGTTCCTCACGACTAAGGAAAGCATTGCTTCATAGCTTTGATTGACATAACCTTGCTGCACAATCATAAAGCGTCTTTCAAGCTCCTTGCCCCAAAACGATGAACGGCGCGGTAGCCGATCCGAATAACCCAGGGCTGGGCATCGGGTACTCGGTCATAAAGTCGTCGAGTTGCGGTCATTGTGTCATTGGCAAGTTCAAAGGCTCCCGTTTCAATATCGATCGCTACAATCTTGCCATGATTGCCTGCCTCGACTTGGGGGCGAATCTGAGTCTCATAAAGCTCATCACCGCGTCGAGCAAATTCTTCTTTGGGGTAGCGGGGTTGTCGAACTGCCATAAAATTATTCCTCTCTATTTGGTTACACTAGTTACAAGGGGAACTCGCTAGACGGATTTGCTGCGGTGCAATCCATTGCCACTGCCCGGTTGCCCCTAAGGTTGGAACCAGGATCGGCTCTATGCTGGGGGTAGAAGCGATCGGTTTGCCGCTGAAGGGGGTTTCACTGATCCAGTCGTCTAACAGACGCAAATCCGCTAGGGTGGCTTGGGATTGCAGGGGATCTTGAGGGGTACTGGGTAGCCCGCCCCGCCCGGCAATGCGGAACTGGTTCAGGGTTTGGGCACTGCTAATGTCACAGGATTGACGCACTTGGCTGGCTAAGTCCGCCAGGGCAATGGCTAAGGGATCTAAGCCTTTGGAGGGATCCACGCTATTGTTAATGACGATCGTTCCGGCGGAGGCTTGACCACTGGCGGAAATGTTATTGCGAACATCCCCGATCGTGTCTGTGACGTTTTCCACGACAAAACCGAGGAGGATGGGGCTATTAATGGTGATGTTGCCTCCGTTGCCGAGCCCCGCGTTGGCGCTAATATCCGCGTTGTTAAAGCCCAGAATTGCCGCTGCATCGATGGTAATGCTGCCCCCGTTGCCCCCGGCGGCCTGCCCTAAACCTGCCGCTGCGGAAAGGTAGCTGTTATTGAGCAGGAGCAGATTCCCCCCGATCGTTAAGAAGATTTGTCCCCCGTCACTGTTCACCGTTGAGGCAGAGATAAAGGCATTATTGTCTAGGGTTAAATCCCCCGCCGCTAGGGTAATATTGCCTCCGGTGCCCGCCCCTAAACTGTTCACGGAAATCCCCGCCCCATCTCGAATATCCACAATGGGCGGATCAATGAAAATACTGCCTGCGTTGCCGGTGGAACCCGCTTCTGTATTGGAGAAAATCCCACTGCCCTCGTCCCGGAGGAATAAACCTTGGGAGGCAATCAGGTTAATTTCCCCCCCATCCCCAGAGCCCGCTGTGTTGGTTTCGATCGTTGAACCTCCTGCTAGGGTGGAGCCAAACCCAAATTGATCTTCTCCTTGAGCCAGGAAGTCCTGAGCCGTAATTTCGATCGCCCCGGAGTTCCCCTTGCCGGACGTGCTAGCGGTCAGGATCGACCCTTCTAACAGGGAGACATTGCCCCCGGCGGTGAGTTGAATACCCCCGGCATTGCCTGTGGCGTTGAGCCCCACGGAACTGAGGATGGAGCTTGCCCCCTGGAGGGTAATGGTGTTGGTGGCGTTAATGGCGATCGTCCCGGCATCTCCAATTCCCCCCTGGCCCTCTGAGGTACCTTGGGTCTGTGAGGTCAGTTTGGCACCATTCTGCAAGGTCACGGAGTCCGCTGTCAGGGTAATACGGCTAGGGGGCAGATCGGGGTTCGCTACGCCCCCCGGCTCGATCGCGGTGGAAAGGGTACTGTTGTCTATTAAAATTGGGCCGTTGACCGTGACCGAGACACTACCCGCACTCCCCTGACCCGCTGTGCTAGAGGTGATGGATGATTCCCCCGTTACGGTCAAGCTATTACTGTTAAGAACGATCGCCCCGGCATTGCCTGCTCCCGTTTTACCAACAGCGGTAGAAATCTTGCTGCCCCTTTCTACGGTCAAACGATCGGCATTATTAATAGCGATCGTCCCTGCATTACCAATTCCTTCCGTACTGGAGGTTAATTGAGAACCATTTTGTAGGCTCAGAGATCCGATATTAGACAAGGTAATATTCCCTGCATTTCCTTCGCCTTTAAAGGTTAAGCCATCGGGAGTTGAATTACTGGCAACTGCACTGGAAATATAACTATTGATTAGGTTTAAATTTCGAGCATTTTCAATCTCAATATTTCCCCCATCAGCCTTAGCGCTGACCCCAACCTCACTGCTTAAGGTACTATCCTCTAAACTCAAATTATTAAACACCGTTATAGCCATATCCCCCGCCTCACCTAAACCATTGGTAAAGGTTCTAATCGTTGAATTTTGAATGTCTAAATCCCCCGTTACGATCGTAATATCACCACTCCGAGATCCGGGGCCAGGAACCTCTCCCAACTCAGTCCTTTTATCAGTTTCACTGGTGATCAGAATACGTCCTGTGCTTCCCGCATCCAGAACAATATTTCCCCCCTGTCCGTTACTACTACTGGCACTCAGTAGCGCACTAATTCCACCAATCGTAATATCTGGTGCCGATAACCGAATATCCCCAGAGTTCCCATTAATGCCCAAAGTAGCCAGGGTAGAATCCTCTCCTGAAATACTGATTTGATCTTCGGCAGTTAAGAGAATCGATCCGAGGTTCGCTGTTCCATTACTAATGCTCTGACTCTCGATCCGAGCACCATTGAGCAGAAAAATCGATCCGGAGTCGGCAGTGAGTTCAATATTGCCTGCTTGATCTAAATTTGGTGTAGTAACTGCATTACTAGTATTCAGTAAGGTTGAGTTCTTAAGACCATCACTATTAACAATCACATCTCCGCCCGTACTTCTGAGTCTAATGCTTCCTCCCTGTAGACCTTGGGATTGTAGGAAATAGCCCGGATTGATGGTTAAATTGCCACCACTAATTAGGGCAATATTGCCCCCTGCACCTATATTATTTGTTGAATTGGACTGAATCACTCCATTAACATGAATATTTCCCTGAGCAAGAGCCGTTAAGTTCCCCCCATTGCCATTTTCTGAACTTAAGTTAAGGGGGGAACCGCCCGTTCCTAAGTTCAAATCTCCAGAACTATCGATCCATAATTCCGCAAGCTCGCCAAGATTTCCAGCCGCAGGAGCAATGGTAGAGATACTTATATTTCCGGGCAAACAATTAGGACTACAGCCTTCTTTCCACTGGTTCGTAATTACAATTTGAACGTTATCGGATCGGGTGCCAAAGTAAGCATCGCCCAGATAAACAGCACCATTGATATTAATATTGCCACTGCTAGGAGTAGCATAATCACTCAGTGAACTGTAGTAGTTTTGGTTAAAGTCTGGAATGGAAAGATCGCCACTAATGGAAATGCTTCCTGGTGGTGCAAGTTCCGTGGGATCGGTAACCCCTGCACGAATATCTAGGGTGGGTCTGGCGGTTCCATCAATCTGAACGGGTGTACCATCGGAAAGGGTAATGGTGTCCTGCAATGCTCCAGCAGCATCAGTACCCGTTAAAGCGATCGCGTATTCAGCATCACCAAATTTTGCACTCTCAATAGTGACGGATCCGCCGGCAATAATGTGCAAGGAACTGCCAATATATCCAGCGATCGTTACATCTCCAGAGGTGCGAATCACCGGATCTTCAGGGCTTTCTAAACGATTTAAGGCTCCCGCTAATGTTTCAACCCGGAACCCGCCTTTACCACTGTAAAAATGAGCATCCCCGATCACCGGCTGATCCGATCGCAGGGTTAACTTGCCCCCATAGAGAAAACTATCGGGATGACGTAAGGCAGAGATGCTGAGTTGATCTGCTCCCTCCAGTTTTAAGGTTCCACTAGCCCCTAGCTGCAAAGGACGATCGGCCTGATCAAAGATGTTAACGGTTTGGCCCTGAAGCAAGAGGTTTCCCCCAGCTTGAAGCTTGCCAGAGATCTCGATATTTCCCCCCTGCAAGGTCAGATTTTGCCCCGTCTTTAACTCCCCTAAGCTCTGAATTTCCTGAATTCCCCCCTGAAGCCCCGGCTGAACATTCAGCTGAAGCAAAGGAGCAGCCCCCGGATTGATGCTACTAAACTCCAACCCATTGCCAAAGATCAGGCTCTCCACTGTACTGGCGGTAAAGGAACCGGAAATATCTAACCGGGCGTTTGGCCCAAATAAAATCCCCTGGGGGTTAATTAAAAATAGATCCGCGCTGCCCCCCACTCCCAACGTTCCAAAAATCTGGGAAGGGTTGCTGCCGGTCACTCGGCTAAAAATCGTCTCGATCGCTGTGGGGTTGGCAAAGTAGACCCGCTGCCCATCATTAACATTAAAATCCGAAAAACTATGGAAGAGAGCGCTGCTGCGAGTAGCTCCCCCCTCAATCCAAATGGTTCCCGGTTCCAAGGCTGGGTTGAGCACAGAGCTTTCGGATCCGAGAGTGGCATCCGGCACAATCTGGGCTACCCCAATCGGAGTCATCCCCCCCCAGAGCAACGCTGCCACCATGAGCGATCGGATTTGCAGACTATTCATTCAAGCAATTCCACTTGATCAAGGGTTCCTAAAACTTTGACATGGCTAGGGGATGACGATCGTTCGATCCCTGGCACTTCACTGAAAATTTACATTCCACCTCAGGATCTTACAGGAAAGCCATGGGTTTTTAAAGATTTCGTAAAGTGCTTGCCACAGGGTAAAAAAATTGACACTATTACAATACTCGATCTACAGACATATCTTGTAGGATCGATCGCCAGGGTTTTTGAGTTCAGGGGATTTTAAGTAGGCCAGGCTAAATAAGGGGATCTATCAATGACGGCAGAATAGGGCTT
>DALYGI010000073.1:10699-13181 GCA_031971595.1 Prochlorotrichaceae cyanobacterium CTOTU29312 | reverse complement strand
TCAAAGCGATCGTGGAGGCTATTGAACGGCTCGTAGCCTGTTAGTTACCCCTAAGCCCAGAGGAAACCTTACCCTAGAGAACGCTGAAATGTTAACGCGGCGTGGGATACTAAAGGAATAGTCAAAAAGACAACCATGGGTCTTAACGTTCCTCTAGTATTTCTGTAGAATGCCATCTTCCCTAGTCCCTGAGCAATTGATCGAACTGGCTAAAAAAGCTGGCGCGGATCAGGCCGAAGTCTACCAGTCTCGTACCCTCACCCGTCCTGTGTTTTACGAGGCAAACCGTCTCAAGCAAATTGAAGTTGTGGAGGCAGAAGGCACTGCGTTGCGCCTATGGCAGGATGGCCGGCCAGGTTTAGCGGTGGGATATGGGGCGGTGGATCCCCAGTATTTGGTACGTCGAGCCCTCGCCCTCTCCCAGTTGAACCCACCGGAACAGGTGGAAATTAGCTCCGGGATTTGCGAAATTTATCCTGATGTGGGTCAAACCGTACCCGTAGAAACCCTGATGAACTGGGCTCAGGAGGCCATTAGTCTCGTCCGCGATCGGTTCCCGGAGACTCTCTGCTCGGCGGACTGGGAGTGTGAAGCGGAAACCACCCGTCTACTGAATTGCCGAGGGTTAGATTGTAGCTATACAGACACTACCCTCAGTGTTTATATGGCTGCTGAATGGATCCGAGGGGACGATTTTCTGAATGTGGCGGATGGACAAATTCAACGGGATGTGTTGGATCCTCAGCACTTAGCGGAGCAGTTAATTCAGCGCTTAGAGTGGAGTCGTCAGGGTGCAGAAACCCTGAAGGGCCGGGTTCCGGTTCTCTTTACCGCCAAAGCCGCAGATATGCTCTGGGGAACGGTACAGGCCGCCTTGAATAGTAAGCAGGTTGCAGAAAAAGCCTCTCCCTGGAGCGATCGGTTGGGGGATGTGGTATTGCACGAAAGTATTACGGCCTCCCAAGCTCCCATGGAGGGGCCCTTTAGTTGTCCCTTTGATGATGAGGGCACGGTCACCCGTCCCATAACCTTTATCGATCGGGGGCAACTGCAAATTTTTTATACAGACATCACCACGGGGCGCTTGTTGGGGAGTGGAACCACGGGGAACGGCTTTCGGGCCAATTTGAGCAGTTACCCCAGGCCCGGACTGGTGAATTTTCTGGTTCAACCCGGATCCCTCGATTTGTTAGAAATGATTCAACAACTGCCAGAGGCTCTGATTGTGGATCAGATTTTGGGGGGTGGGGCTGGGATGTCTGGGGATTTTTCGATCAATGTGGATTTGGGCTATCGCATCCGCAACGGTGAAGTGCTGGGGCGAGTGAAGGACACCATGTTGGCGGGTAATGTGTATACCGCCCTTAAACAGGTAACCCATCTGGGGCAGGATACGGCCTGGAATGGTTCTTGTTTTACCCCCTCCCTGGTGGTGGAAGGGTTATCGACGATCGGACGGGATTGAATTTTTATCGCCTTGGCAGAGGCAGGATGGGATCAATTCAATAAATAAAGAAAGAAAGCAAGAAGGTAAATCATGGAAAAATTAAACTTCGGCTGTGGTAAACGCTTTGCACCGGGTTGGGTCAATATTGATTTTCATAGCGCGGATCCACTGGTTAAGCGAGTGAATCTGCTTCAGGGATTTCCCTTTGCCGATCGTTCCTTTGATGTGGTGTACAGTAGCCATGTGCTGGAACATTTCACCCCCCAACAAGCTCAATTTCTGCTTCAGGAAGCCTATCGAGTTTTAAAACCCCAAGGAATAATCAGAATAGTTGTTCCTGATTTAGAGGATTTATGTCGAGAATATTTACGGGTTTTAGAGCAGCCGGATAGTAATCCAGAAAAGGCCGATCGCTACCGTTGGATCGTCATTGAACTCTTAGATCAGTTAGTCCGATCGGAAACCTATGGGGAAATGGGTAAGTTTTACTTGGAATTGAATCAAGCCCAAGCTCAGAACTTAGATCCAGACCAAAATCAGAAACTCCAAAATCTACGGAATTACGTTCAAGGTCGCATTGGTGAAATTCCCAATACGGATCCGGTTTCAATCTCTTGGGCCGATCGTCTGAAGGCTTTTTTACCAGAAAAGATTGGCACCACTTTATCCTATGCTTACCTTAATGTAATCACCGCATTATTACCCCCCAGTCTACGCGAAATGGTCTTAATCCAAACCACGATCGGGGAACGACACCGCTGGATGTACGATACCTATAGCCTCGGAAAATTACTAGAGCAGGTGGGTTTTTCTACGGTACAGGTTACGGATCATCACCATTCAATGATTCCCCAGTTTAATGACGATCGTTTAGATATAAATCCTGATGGATCGGCTTACAAGGCTAATTCAATTTATGTGGAAGGGGTTAAGGGAGTTTTGAATTTTGAGGTATGAGTGTTGAGTTAGATCAAATGGGTGCATCCCAGCAAACTTAAAACTTAAGACTTAAAACTTAAAATTCAAAACTTAAAA
>DALYGI010000073.1:1825-10599 GCA_031971595.1 Prochlorotrichaceae cyanobacterium CTOTU29312 | reverse complement strand
AAAACTTAAAATTCAAAACTTAAAACTCAAAACTAATTGACTCGTTGCCTAATAAAATCTGCTACCGCCGTAGTATGCTCTAACATTGCAAAATGCCCACAGGGAGAAAGCTCTAGCCAATTTTCGCCACAGTCTTGAAAGGAAGGATGAAAGCTGGCTAAATGGCGAACATATTGAGGTTCTATAATCGGATCTCGATCGCCACCAATAAAGTAAGCGGGTTGAGAGAGTTGGGATACCAGCCGGGGCAACTGATGCACTTCTGCTTCAGTGGTAGATTCTAATAAGGCACCGAGGGCCGCAGTTTCATCGGCCCGCAAAAAATCCATAAACCGATACTTTCCCCACTGGAAATCTAAGGGACGATCGACACTGAATCGGCTAAAAATCCACCCCATACCAGGTAACAAATTCAGCCAATGGGGGCGATATTTCACTAATTGGGTGCCAAAGTGCCGAAAGCGCTCAAACTCTTCCTGAAGGTAAATCCCCCCGCCTGAGTTGATACAAATGACCCCCGCAACCCGATCGGGATAGAGGGCCGCAGCCCACAAGGCGATCGCTCCCCCTAGGGAATGACCAATCACCCAAGCTCGATCGATGTGGAGGGACTGGAGCAAGGCATGGAGATCTTCCGCATAGGCCGCAGGGGAATAACTAGCCGCCGCAAACTCTGAGGTTGGCGGTAAACAGGATTGACCAAAGCCCCGCAGATCATAGCTTAGACACTGAAATTCTCCCCCTAACTGATCGATTAGAGGGCTCCAATAAACCCGGCTGAGGAGCCAACCATGAACAAAAACGATCGTGCAAGCCCCTGAAAGAGGACAAGGGGCTAACTCGTAGGTGTGAGGAATATCTCTAATTACAATACTACCCATGACTGTATTGTAACCTCCACTGGATCTGTGGACTAGGGCGGTGACAGCGTTTTGAGTACGGGAAAATACCTAAGTCTAGATAGACCTCAGTTTCAAATCGATCTGGTCAAACGGGCACGGCTTCCGGTTCTAACACACAGACCGCTGAACCTTCTGGAGTTGCGGCAACCAGGACTTCATCCCCCCGCTGGCTCAGTTTGTTCACCAATTCAAAGACCGCTTCCGGATCCTCTTCCACTTTGAAAATACTGTAATAGTTGTTATCAAAAGCAATGGAGGATAAGACCTGATCTAAATCCGGTACGGAGATTTTGGTTAAGGGGGTTCCTTGCGGGAGTTTGAGGAAGATGACGGGCTGATAGGCGGCGGAGGTTTTGGCAATGAAATTTCCCTTGGGCAGGGCATAGGATTCTCGAACCCAGAGGAAATAAGCCCCTTTAATATTAGTGGTAATAGCCACATCGGTAATATGGGAAGGAGAATTGGCATCGCTCAGAGTATAGAGAATTTTGAGAGTTTGTTCCGTAGACATGAGGCGACGACGGAAGCCATAGTAAGCCCGATTAATGGCGATCGCACTCATGGATTCACCATCGGGTAAACGAATATGACAGGTTTGATAATTAGAACGATCGCTAAGAATCCAACAACGTAAAGAATCGGCGGGGGAAATGGACATGAGAATCAGTTATGAGTTTTGAGTTTTGAGTTTTAGGTTTTGAGTGTTTTGGGTTTTGAGTGTTATGAGTTTTGGGTGTTTTGGGTTATGAGTTTTAAGTGTTGGGTTATAAGTTATGGGTGTTTTGAGTTTGTACACCCTGCTAAATGGACTCCGTAGGAATTATGCAACCTGATCGCAACGGGATTGAGTCCAGTACAGCCAATTCAAAACTAATCACTCAAAACTAATCACTCAAAACTAATAGACTACGCTCCCGCTACTTCAGGTAGATCACCTAAGCGTTGGGAGGTGTAACCGATGCCCCGCACGGTAATGATGAGTTCAGGATTACGGGGATCATTTTCTAGTTTAGATCGAAGCCGAGCCACATAAACATCTACCACCCGTAAATCTGCGGTACGCCGTGGCGGATACCCCCATAATTCTTGCAAAATGTGGGCGCGGGGGACGGTTTCCCCAGGGTTCCGAAAGAGCATTTCTAATAGGCTAAATTCCGTATAGGTCAAGGAAACTCGCTTGCCATCCCGGAAGACTTGCCGACGGTTGGTGTCAATTTCAATCCGGCCAATTTTGATCACCCCTTGGGTACTGGTGGGGGGCTGGAAGTTATCCTCTACCCGCCGCAAAATGGTCTGAATGCGGGCTTCTAGTTCTTTGGGGGAAAAGGGCTTGGGGAGGTAGTCGTCTGCTCCGAGATCTAACCCGGTAATCCGATCGGCGATCGTCCCTAGGGCGGAGAGCATAATAATAGGTACGTCTGAGGTTTTGCGGAGTTCGCGGCAGACTCCATAGCCATCAAGCTTGGGCAGCATAATATCCAACACAATCAGGTTGGGACATTCCCGCTCATACACTTCTAGGGCTTCTTCGCCGTCGGAGGCGACCACCACTTCGTAACCGGCCATGGAAAGCCGCGTGGTCAAAATCCGCCGCACGGCAGCTTCGTCATCGACGACCAGGATTTTGGCCAGGTAAGTATTTTCATCACTTCTTTTATAGGTGCTCATGGAATGCCGGGGAAAGGGGGAAAGTACAAATTTTTGATAAAAAAATATTTCAGTTCTTTCTCAATTGTAACAATATGAGGCCCTTGTTAAAAATTCTTTACCTGAGCAAATCCGTCATGGTCTCACCACACTCCTTTCGGCCCAGTCCTTATCCCACGGGGTGTTAGGGCAATCACGGGCATACGCTGATCGGCTTAAGGGATCTTACTGAAGGATCTTTTACAAGGATCTGTAAGGGGAATCTCAAGTCTCCCCGTTTGGGGTGGGGAGGGTGGGGGGCTCAGGATTCTCTAGGGGGCGGGGGGGGACTAGCTTCAACGATCGCAATAGTTTTTGCGTAACAGCACTTCCAGGGATTGCGCGTCCAGGGGGGGCGAAAAAAAGTAACCTTGGCCATATTCACAGGATAAGGCTTGGAGATAGTCTAATTGTTGCTGGGTTTCAATGCCTTCGGCGGTTACGGTGATGTTTAAATTATGGGCTAAGTTAATAATAGTACTGATGATTTGCTGATTTTTAATGTTATGTTCTAAATTGAGAATAAAGGAACGATCGATTTTTAAGTTGTCTACCGGAAACTGGTGTAAATAGCTTAGGGATGAAAACCCTGTGCCAAAATCATCTAAACTAATTTCAACGTCTAAAATTTTAAGTTTTTCACTGGTTAAATAGGCCGCCTGGCAATTTTCAATTAATGTATTTTCCGTAATTTCTATCCTCAAGCTCGTTGGCTTGAGGCGCGTTTTTTCTAAAATCTGATTGACTTGATTATTCACATGATCTTGAGAAAATAACTGGGGAGAGAAGTTTACGTTAATCGTGAACTCCTTATTGAATTTCTTTTGCCATACCTTGGTTTGTATGCAGGCCTGTTCTAATACTAAATGATCAATATCTATAATGAGGCGTGTATCTTCTGCAATTTCTAAAAAATCCTGGGGGGGAATGAGTTGCTTTTGGGGATGGAGCCACCGCACTAAAGCTTCAAAGCCGATAATATCTTGGGTTGCTAGGCAGACAATGGGCTGATAGTAAACCATAAATTGAGACTGGGCTAAGGCAATTCTTAATTCTGTCTCGATTTCCAGACGTTGTAGGGCGATCGAATGCATATCATGTTCAAAAATCTGGTATCTGCCCTTTCCCGCTTCTTTGGCTTTGTAAAGGGCTAAATCTGCATCTCTGAGCAGGTGATCCGGTTGTTGATGCCCTTGATTGCCTATAACAATACCAATGGAAATATCCATGAAAACTTCATACTCCCCCAGGTGAAAGGAGAGTTTCATTTGCTCTTGCAGGGCTTGGGCTATGGTAATGGCATCCTCCGGGGTGTCGATCTCTTCGAGCAAAATTACAAATTCATCTCCCCCAAACCGAGCGATCGTATCCCCCATTCTTAAGACAGATTCCAATCGTCTGGAAATGGAAATCAAGAGTTGATCTCCAATCATGTGCCCTAGGGAATCATTGACAATCTTAAAACGATCGCAGTCTAAAAATAAAATTGCAAAGAGATAATGGGGATTCTGTTGCGATCGCTTAAACACCTGTTTTAATCGATCCATCAACCAGGTACGATTGGGTAATTCCGTGAGGGGATCATGCAGGGCCATATAGAGTAATTCTTCTTGGATACGCTGCCGTTTGACAATTTCCTGTTCAAGCTGAGCCGTCCGTTGAATCACTCGCTTTTCTAAGTCCACATTCAATCGCTCTACTTCCGCCTGAGCCGCCCTCAGTTGGAGTTGATTATTAACGCGGGCCAGCACTTCTTGGAACTGGAACGGTTTAGTAATATAGTCCACTCCCCCCACTTCAAAGGCTAAAACCTTATCTAAAACCTCATCCAAAGCACTCAGGAAAATAACTGGAATAGACTGGGTTTCAGGATTAGATTTGAGGTATTTACAAACCTCATAACCATCCATCTCCGGCATTTTTATATCTAACAGAATAATGTCCGGCTTGGCACTTTGAACCACCCGCAGAGCCATGCCCCCATTGGTGACGGCACGAACTTGGTAGCCCTCCTGCTGCAATGTTTTAGAAAGCACCTTGAGATTTTCAGGGATGTCATCAACAATAAGAACTTTGCCCTTGATAGATGCCGTTAGAGATGTTAATGGGTCAGTCATGACGGGTGCCTCTCAAGAAATGACAGGAGACTTTCTTCATAGTTTACGCTTCTACCTGGGTCAAGTGAATGATTTGATCGTAGCCAAAGTTATTCACCAGATGTTGCAAGGTCATGACCAAGTGACTATGGGGGGCGGGAATTTGTTGAATCAGTTGCTCTAAAACTTCTGAATCTGCTTCCGTAGCCGCTGTGTAGAGGGCGTGAATCCAATCCGATGGCATCAATTGTAAGTCTTCTGGGGTTAAAACCATCGGGGGGCTGTTAGGTTCAGCCCCGATCTCAAGATTTTCTTCATAAAGATAATCAATTCCCAGATGTTGAGCAATTTTTTCTAAAAGCACCTCTTCCCGGAAGGGCTTACCGACAAAATCATCACAGCCTGCGGATAAAACTACGGTCTTATCATTGCTAAAGGCACTGGCCGTTAAGGCAATGATAATCGTGGCTTGACCTTTCAAATGTTGTTTTATATACCGTGTAGCATCGTAACCATTCATGATGGGCATTCTCATATCCATTAAAATCAAATGGGGCGACCAAGTTTCCCACTTTTCGATCGCTGCCTGCCCATTACTCACCTCTTCCACCTGGAATCCTAAGGGTTTCAATAATTTCACCAGTAAGTTCCGGCTTTCTCGGCGATCTTCCGCAATGAGAATGCGATAGGTTTGCTCTGAATCCACTTTGATATACTTTCTGTGGGGAAGGATTTCCTTAACTTCTTCTGCTTGAGCCAAGAGCAAAGGAATGCTTAATCTGACCGTCGTACCGTGGTTGAGTTGGCTACTAATTTCAATCTCTCCTCCCATTAAATCAACAAATTTTCGACTAATGGCAAGCCCTAGACCCGTGCCTTCAATAAAGGTTTGACGGGTGTTGGTTTGGACAAAGGGATCAAAAATTCGTCCTAAATCCTCCGAGGCAATCCCGATCCCCGTATCTTCAACCTCAAATTTAAGAAAATGCTGTATATTTTCAGTCTTTTCAGGCAGAGCAGGGGGATTACAAATATCTAAATTTAGCGCTGTGTTATAGGAAGCCCGTAGGGTAACGCCGCCCCTAGAGGTAAACTTGATGGCATTGGAGAGTAAGTTAAGCAAAATTTGACGTAGTTTTTTGGCATCTGCTTGAACATATTGGGGCAGGTCAGGTGATAGGTCAAAGATCAACTCTAGATTTTTATTCGTAGCTTTAACACTTAGCATTTGTTCGAGGGTACTGAGCAAGTTATACAAATCAAAACTTTCTCGATCGATAGACATATTGCCAGCATCAATTTTAGACAGATCTAAGATGTCGTTAATCAGGGTTAGTAAATGTTCTCCGCTACGGTTAATAATGTCTAAATTTTCTCGCTGTTCAACACTCAAACTGGCATCTCGATTCATAATCTGAGTGAAGCCTAAAATAGCATTGAGGGGCGTTCGTAATTCATGACTCATATTGGAGAGAAATTCGCTTTTACTCTGATTAGCTCGATCGGCAGCTTCCTTCGCCATTTCTAATTCTTCGGTTCTCAGTTTAACTTTGATTTCTAGGGTTTTAGAATAGCTGGTAATTTGATTATAGAGTTGGGCATTTTCTAAGGAAATTGCGGCTTGAGCAGTAATAATTTGTAGGATTCTGAGGCGATCGTTTGTGAACACTCCCTTGACTAAGTTATTTTCTAAGTACAGTAAACCAAGCAGCTTATTTTGATGAATTAAGGGCAGACATAATACGGATTTCGGTTGATTCTTTTGAAGATACTGATCATTAAAAAAACGATGGTTAAGATGGGCATTGTCTAAGAGTACGGGGCGCTGTGTTCGGGCTACATAGTTAACGATCGTGCTGGGTATGGCTTCCGGAACGGGGGGAATTTTCTCGCTGGGAGCCCCTTCTAAGCTAATGGGAAAGTCTACCACAACCGCTTGAGAATCAATTCGTCCAGAGGCTTTAATCCTCCAGTTTTGCTGATTTTCAATGAGTAAATAACCTAACTCTGCCCCGGAATTTTCAATAACCACCTCCATGATTTTTTCTAGTAGTTTTTCTAGGTTTATTTCCGAAGCTAAGGTCTGGGACACTTGCAGAACGCTATCTAGATCTAAGCCAATGTTTCGGGTTTGGGTAGACTCACTGCCCGTACTCTCCCGTACAGAACTCACCGATCGTTCTGCCCGCTGTGTTGTTAATTCAACTAATAGATGGGGATATTTATTAATTAAATCTTGAACCTTTCCTTCCGCTCCCCACAATTGGTATTGATAATAAGCTTTACTTAGATGAACACTAGCAAATTCAGATTTATTCAGGGTTAACCAAAATATTCCTGTCCGTTCATTGGCAAGGGCTTGTTGAAATAAATTTTGGTGGGTTTGAGCCGCAAGAATTGCTTGATCATACCAATCCATAGCGATCGTCCTGTCCCCTCTAACTTGAGCCAGTTCTGCACGAAGTAACAGATAGGGAGACTGAAAGTTTGCAGGGCAATACTGTTGCCATTCCTCTAGTTTGTGGAGACTCTCTTCAATGATTTGATCAAATTTCCGTTGGTCTGATTCTGAAACCTGAGGATAGACAGCTAGGAGAGCTAAGGGATAATACACATAATATTGACTGACAGGAAACATAATAATGTTTGGGGAAAGCTCCTGAGCATAGGTTTGCATCACCTCGATCGCTTCGGCATAAAAACCATAGGTATAGAGCAGTTGACCATGGAGGAGGGCATACCAAGTTAGTCCGTTAATAAAGTTATGATCTTGCCAAAATTGGACTAAATCTTTAACCGCTAAGGATTCAGTCTCAAGCTGAACTGGGGAACTTATTTTGCCCTGAAAACTCAAGATCACCAATTGAAGTAACTGTAAAACCTTGATCATCTTGTGATCATTGGTTTGTTGGGTCGGTTGCCAGTATTTTTCAGATTCTTGATAGACCTTCTGAAGGGGTTGACCGCTCAAAAACAGTGACCAAATATAAAAGATAGTTGCCCAAACTCCAAATATAATTTCCCCATTAAAGCGGGATAATTGAATATTTTCACAGTAGAAATAAGCATTACTGCTAAAGGGTTGGAGATGATAGTTAATATAATTACAAAACAGATTACGAACCTTAGGCAACATCACGGAATCATCTAATTGATGGAGAACCTGTAAGGCTAAGTTACCAAAATCATACCCTTGCTGAAAATTTCGTTGATCGACTAAGTACATCCCATAGAGCACATAACCAAAGCTCGATTCCTTGCAATTGCCATAGCAGAGGGAAAGGTTCACTAAGTTGAGGGCCGTTAACAAAATCAGATTGCTGGCCCCGTTATAAAATGCCGCTTCGTAAAACTCCATACAGAGTTTCATTTTCAAGGTTTCATTTAAGGCTTCAGGTCTATCTTCTAGAAGGGGTAAATGAATTAAATCAGCGATGGATTGATGCTGGGCTAATTGTGTTTGAATGGCGTTAAGCTGAAGTTCGATCGCCTGGGCAATAGCATCAGAATCGAGGGAAAACTCTAAACCACATTCTCGCATCAAATCTAAACCTATGGCTAAAATCTCTTCGTAATTTTGTCCGAGGGTCACCAGTAAATTTTTTAAGAGACTGAAAGCGGTGATTTTATCTGCTAGGGATTGGGCTTGGTTAAATAAGATAGCGATCGTTTGGCGACATTGATGATGCTGTCCATTAAGATATTGAATTTCTGCCAGTTCTTGATAAAATTCTAGGCAAAAATCATGGTTCTGTTGCCAGGGGTTTTCCGGCAGGCAACTTAAGCCTATTTCTATGTAGTTTAAAGCCGCACTAATGGCCATGGATCGCTTGGCTCTCTGACCGGCGATTAAATTCAGTTCTGCTAATTTTTGAGTAAAGAAAGACGCTTTGTTAATAAACTCAAGACCGTGATTCAGATGACTCACCAGATCAAAGAGTTCATGATCGGTTTCTGGAATTCCATAGCGATTGTATAAGGATTTGCCAATTCTTAAATGAGTGATCTTTTCTTCTCGCTGATTCCAGAGGGAATAGGCGGCTTGTTGAACTCGATCGTGGGAAAACTGGAACTGAATTTTTCTAGCCTG
>DALYGI010000073.1:0-1725 GCA_031971595.1 Prochlorotrichaceae cyanobacterium CTOTU29312 | reverse complement strand
AGGGGATGGGTTGCCTCTACCTCATTATCTCGATAGGTACCAATGATTAAACAGTATTTAATATTTTGATTATTAATAATTGCCTGTAAGAGATTCAAAGATGCCACATCTGCCCACTGTAAATCATCCAGAAAAATAACTAAGGGATGCTCCACCGTACAGATAGCTTCCATAAAGTTCTGAAAAATGAGACTAAAGCGACGCTGTAACTCTTGGGCATTGAGATCCGGCATTGCGGGCTGCGGGCCAATAATGAGTTCTAGTTTAGGAATAAAATCAATTAAGACTTGACCATAATCCTCCAAGGCTAATTGAATTAAATTTCGCCAGTATGCTAAACTCTGTTCTGGTTCCGTTAGTAAATAGACACACAATTCGCTTAAGGCGTGGTTAAAAGCACTATAGGGAAGACTGTGATGATACTGATCATATTTACCAGAAATAAAAATTCCCTGACGACCGGTGACGGGTTTATAAATTTCTCGAACTAAGGCAGATTTACCCATCCCAGAATAACCAGAAATTAACACAAATTTAGTCTGTTTGATTTCATGTAACTCATTGGCTTGGCTAATGGAGTTAAAGGCATCTAAGATCTGCTGGAGTTCTAGACTTCGACCGTATAACTTCTGAGAGATTTGAAGATTGGGGGTAAAATCTTGCTGAGCTAAGGGAAAGGATGGGATAATGCCCTGGTGCTGTAGGTGTTGATAACAATAGTCGAGATCGCACTTTAACCCATAGGCAGATTGATAACGATCTTCGGCATTTTTGGCTAAGAGCTTATTCAGAATATCGGAAATAATTATTAAGTTCTGTCGCTCTTGATCGGTAGTATCAACATCTCCGATCGTTAAATAGGCGGGGAGGGGAGATCGGGCAATATGATGATGAATTAACTCCAGGGCATTTTTACTGTCAAAGGGTAAAATTCCTGTTAATAGTTCATAAAGCGTAACCCCTAGCGCATAAAAATCACTACGATAGTCAATCACCCGATTCATGCGCCCGGTTTGTTCGGGGGAAATATAGGCTAAGGTACCTTCTAAAAGGGTTGGATTGGTGAAGGTTTGGGTTTCTTGTTCTAAAATCGTGGCGATACCAAAATCAATAATTTTCAGGGTTTGGGTATTTAAATTAATCAGAATATTACTGGGGTTAATATCCTTGTGAATAATTTTAGCGTCATGGATGCTTTGTAAACTTTCTGTAATGGCAATGGCAATTTTTAAGAAATCTAGTAGATCTAAGGTTCCCCCTAATTTGAGACTAGAAAGGGATGTGCCTGAAAAATCCTCTAGCACCAAATAGGGGCGATCGGAGTTGAGCACCAGATTATAAACTTGAATCACCCCTGGAAGTTTAAGACCACGGAGAATATCAAATTCCTGTTGGTATTGATACAGTTTTTCCGGCTCTGGATAGAGCTTTTTGCACATTTTGATGATGATCGGTTGCCGATCTGACTGACGATAGCCCCGATACACGATCGTATTATTGCTGTCGTAAATTTGCCCTTGAAGGTCATAACCTGGCAATGTAATCATGGCTGTGCTCTGGTTGCTCGGAATGTTGACGAGAAGGGTGCCACTCAGAGATTAGCACTCTCCCCTCCTGCTCATTCTAAAGGAACAGGCCTAACCGATCCCCCACTGCCACGCGGGAACCGTTGACAAAATCCCAACCGGAGAGCGATCGTTTGCCCGCAGGTTGCACTTGGATAAG
>DALYGI010000072.1:0-13207 GCA_031971595.1 Prochlorotrichaceae cyanobacterium CTOTU29312 | reverse complement strand
CCTTCCCTATGTTGAGGGCGTTGCCTTTGCCTTTGATCATCACTATAGCGAAACCCTACGCAACAATCCGAAAAGCGATAGTCATATTATTGATCCTGATGCTCCTTCCGCTGCGCGGGTTGTGTATAACTACTTTGGGGGAGCCGAAAAATTTCCGACCATTTCCCCTGAGATGATGGACGCGGTGGATAAGTCTGACTCTGCTCAGAGACTATTTACGCGGGCAATCGTTTTATGATTTATGCCCTCTTCCCCCAGTGTAATATCTCCATCCATGAAATGTGGGGTTTACAAAAGCAAAATACAGTTTTTGCCGTGGGTAAATCCATCCTCAATCGCACTTCTAACACCAACATTGGGGAACTGATGTTGCACTATGGCGGCGGCGGCCATGCCAATGCGGGCACCTGTCAGATCGAAAACGATCGGGCGGATGAGGTGCTTCAGGAATTGATTACGAAAATCACTCAAGACGGCTAATTCAGAACCGTAGGATGCGTTAGCGATAGCGTAACGCATCAAAGCCTGATTATAGGCGCACTCAATCGCATTCAAGCACATTAAAACTTTACGTTCTGAGGGATTTAGCCCTACAAGTCCTACCTAACTATTCCTAATCATGAAAAAACTTGCCTTACTCAGCGTTTCCGATAAAACCGGATTGATTGACTTTGCCCAACACTTGGTTCAGGAGTTTAATTTTGAACTGATCAGTAGCGGAGGCACGGCTCAAGCGCTCAAGGCAGCCGGTTTAACCGTGACCAAGGTTTCCGACTATACCGGGGCTCCCGAAATTTTAGGCGGGCGCGTTAAAACCCTACATCCCAAAATTCATGGCGGCATTTTAGCCCGTCCCGATCTAGACTCCGATCGCTCTGATTTAGAAAGCCAAGGCATCGATCCCATTAGCCTCGTGGTGGTCAATCTTTACCCCTTCGAGCAAACCATCCAAAAACCAGGGGTCACCTTCCCCGAAGCGATCGAAAATATTGACATTGGCGGCCCCACCCTGCTCCGGGCCGCCGCCAAAAACCATCACTATCTGTCCGTACTCTGTAGCCCCCAGCAATACACCGAATATTTAGACACCCTCAAAGCCCATAACGGCCAAGTTCCCCTAGCCCTGCGGCAGTATCTTGCCCTCGCCGCCTTTGAACACACCGCCCACTACGATCGCACCATTGCCAACTACCTCCATCAAGAACTCAACGACTCCGAGGATACCCTGCCCACTCGCTGGAGCCTAGCCGGTCAAAAAGTACAGGGTCTGCGCTATGGCGAAAACCCCCATCAGAGCGCCGCTTGGTACCAAAGCAGTGCAACCCCCACCGGCTGGGCCGCCGCCGCCCAACTCCAAGGCAAAGAACTCAGCTATAACAACCTCGTCGATCTGGAAGCAGCCCGGCGAGTCATTGCGGAATTTGTCACCGAAAGCGATCGTCCTGCGGCGGTGGTCATTAAACACACCAATCCCTGTGGCGTTGCCCTAGGCAAAACCTTAGCAGAAGCCTATCAGCGGGCCTTCCAAGCCGATGGAGTATCCGCCTTTGGGGGCATTGTGGCCCTCAATCGTCCCCTTGATACCGCCACCGCCACCGCCCTCACGGAAACCTTTTTAGAATGCGTCGTAGCCCCCGGTTGTGAGCCAGCCGCCCAAGAGATTCTGGAAACTAAGAAAAACCTCCGGGTGTTAGTCCTTCCCGACCTGGTGGGCACTCCCGAACCCATGGTCAAAACGATCGCCGGTGGATTCCTGCTACAAGAAGCGGATTTGATTTTAGAGCCACCGGATCAATGGCAAGTGGTTACCGAACAGAAGCCCACCCAAGACCAACAGCGGGATCTGCTCTTCGCCTGGAAAGTCGTCAAACACGTCAAATCCAACGCGATCGTCATTGCCCACTCAGAAGTGACCCTAGGCATTGGGGCCGGTCAAATGAACCGGGTGGGTTCCGTCAACATTGCCCTCGCGCAAGCCAGCGATCGGGTTAAGGGAGCAGTGTTAGCCAGCGATGCCTTTTTCCCCTTCGATGATTCCGTGCGGGCCGCAGCCCAGGCGGGGATTAGTGCCATTATTCAACCCGGAGGCAGCATTCGAGATCAGGAGTCGATCGTAGCGGCCAATGAGTTAGGGGTAGTGATGGTCTTTACGGGAGTAAGACATTTCCAACATTGAGATCAAAACGATCGTTTTTCTAGCCTTATTTTAATTTATTTTAATTCATTTTAATATGGAGGTTAAGTGATGACTCACATTACCCAAGAACGATCGCTGAAGACGGATGGCAAAGCCTTGTCGCTCTATGAACAAGATATAGTTCTATGGGCAGAAGACACTGTGGCCAAACTAAAGGCACGAGATTTTGAGCATTTAGATTTAGAAAATCTAATTGATGAGGTAGAATCTGTGGGTATTTCTCAAAGGAAGGAATTATTGAGCCGTCTCACTCGATTGTTTGAACATTTGCTCAAACGAATTTATGTAGATTCAGAGCAAAATTATAACGGATGGGAGCAAACGATTCGCCATCAACGATCGGAGTTAAAAAGCTTACTCAAGACCGCACCTAGTTTGAAGTCCAAATGGGAGGAAAATATAGAATATGCTTGGGAATTGGCTCTGGAAAATGTTTCTAAGGAATACCAAAAAACTAAATTTCCCGATCACTGGCCATACTTGTCAGATATAAAAAATATGCTTGATTGTGACTTTTGGAAAAACTGATTTCGGAAAAACTTATTAATCTCTTCAGCAAAAAGTTGATGTCTGGGACGCTTCATGGTTTTGTTTGTGCCTACTGACTTATCACTGCAAGTTGTGGATATTGTGCAGTTGGCTTGCAGATCTAGGAGCCGTTGAGTATTGGGAATACCCAGGCTTTTAGCGATCGGTTCAAACAAGTTACGGGCAATGGCCATAGATCGATCGCGGCTGGGATCTCCGGTTCCTTCTACGGAACCATAGGCACTAAAGGGCATTTTTCATTTTCCGACGGGAAAGGAGTAGGATTTTCGATGAATTAGGGAGATAGGTTATATTGAGATAGGCTCAACTGGCTTATGATACTTAAAACTTAAAACTAAGCCCGAAAGTCCTCACGACGATCAGATCGATCAATCTTAAAATTTAAATGGATAAAGCTCATGCCTCAAATGATTGGAGTTACCAAAGCAATTACAAACTTAAACGAAGTTCATAATACCTTGAACTTACAGCCTGCGGTAGATCCAGATTTTTTTACAGAATGGGTTGGGTCATTCCCTGAGTTAAGCCTTCGGGAAATTGAAATTTGCGATCGGCTCCGCACTCGCTATCGCTATTATCAATCTGAAGGAGCAATTACTGAAAGTACAGTTAATTTAATCATGATTTCACCCCTGCTGGACTTGCTAGGTTTATACGACCCTCCGCATTTGATTCGAGGAGAAAAATATATCAAACTTGAAATTGAAGATAAAGATCAGATTTTGGAAGGACTGATTGATATTCTAGTCCTGCGGGATCGGATCTGGTTAATTCTATTAGAAACTAAACGCTATGGCTTTAGCGTTTTGCAAGCCTTACCTCAAACCCTAGCCTACATGATGGCTAACCCAGGGAATACATCGATCGCCTACGGTCTAATTACCACGGGGGAGGATTATCTTTTCGTTAAATTAGATTTACAGAGAAACCAATATGATGTTTCCGATAAGTTTACACTTTCTACTCGTCATACCAATCAACTTTATAATGTTGTTCAAGTTTTGAAACAGCTTTTGCTACCCTAAAAAAACGATCGTTTTCCCTATGCCACAGATGTAGAGACCTTACTGAATCAAAAATACTGGGAGATTGAATCATGATTGAAGTTATTACCCAAAAACCATCCCTCTACGAACAGGATTTTCTGTTGTGGTCTGAAGATACAGTCGCAAAACTGAGGGCACGGGATTTTGAAAACCTAGACTTAGAAAATTTGATTGAAGAGGTAGAATCCTTGGGACGATCGGATCGCAAAGAACTTTTAAGCCGCTTGGTTGTCATTTTTGAGCATTTACTCAAGCGTTTATATGTACAACTACCAGAGGATTATCATGGCTGGGAACGCACTATCCGAACTCAACGCACCGATCTCAGATTTTTGATTAAAAGTTCACCGAGCTTAAAGTCAATTTGGCAGGAATATGTTGAAGAAGCTTGGGAGGTTGCCTTAAAAAATATTCGTAAAGAATATAAAAATGATTCCTTTCCCGATCGTTTTCCCTATCCATCTGATATTGATAGCATTCTCGATCGTGATTTTTGGGAAGAGTAACGCTCTAGGCTACGCTTGCAATCAAGACCGATGTAGGCTTGTTAATTTACAAGCAAAATGCGTAACGAAAATTAACCCAGGATTCAATTATGATTACGATCGCTCCTTCTCTTGGCTTGGACTATTTTCTTAAACAACCAGAAACTAAACCGGCTACAGAATATTTTAATCAGGAATGTATTGCCAAGCCTATGCCAACAACGCGCCATTCTCTATTACAGTTTCAATTAGCCAAGCTTATTAATGAACTCACCTTAAGCCAAAAAATTGCCTGTGCTTTACCAGAATTAAGGTGTACCTTTGGTGGTCATTCGATCGTTCCTGATATTGCAGTTTTGCTATGGAAAAATTTGCAATTAAATGAAGAAAATGAACCCCTTGATCAAATCACGAACGCTCCAGATTGGATCATTGAAATTCGATCGCCGAATCAAAGCAATAATCGAGTTTTAGCAAAAATATTTTTTGCCTTAGATCATGGCACATCATTAGGCTGGTTAGTTGATCCAGACGATCGCTCGGTTTTGATTTGTCAACCCAAAGAACAACCCCTATACTGTGAAGGAGATGTTCTTTTGCCCGTTCTTAGAGGTATTTCATTAGAACTCAGAGTTAATAAAGTTTTTGATTTGATGAAATTATCCTAGATCTGCTTCAATTCTCAAGTTTCAAATTTGAATCAATAAAAGTTTTTTAAACAACTTTTGCTAGTCTAAAAAAACGATCGTTTCTATCAAGGTCATTAAAATGGTCACAGAATTACAAAAAACATCCCTGTACGAACAGGATTTTCTGTTATGGTCTGAAGAGACCGCTGCAAAACTCAGAGCTAAGGATTTTGCAAATTTAGACCTAGAAAATTTGATTGAGGAGGTGGAATCTTTGGGACGATCGGATCGCAAAGAACTTTTGAATCGCTTAGTTGTAATTTTTGAGCATCTTCTAAAGCGCTTATATGTACCATTGCCAGAGGACTACAATGGCTGGGAGCGCACGATCCGCACTCAGCGTAATCGATTAATTGTTTTGCTCAAAGGCTCTCCTAGCCTCAAGTCTATTTGGCAAAATAACATTGAAGATGCTTGGGTGATTGCCTTGAAAACAGTGCGGGAAGACTATCCAAAGGTAACTTTTCCCGATCGTTTCCCTTATGCCACAGATGTAGAGGCCTTACTGAGTCAAAAATACTGGGAGATTCAATCATGATAGAAACGGTTACCCCAAAAACATCCCTGTACGAACAGGATTTTCTCCTGTGGTCTGAAGAGACTAAACTGTTTTGCCTGGATGATCTAGGGATTCTCCAAACTCATTAATCCATTAATGGGACGATCGATTATACAATATAAATTAACCGTCACCTATTCACCTTATGGGCGACCCCAGAATAGGGTATTGCGGAGGGTGTCGCTCCCGGGTTCGATTCCCGTTGTGCTTTGGTTGCACCCCGACTTAAACAAGTCTACCTACTCGCGGAAGCCAGTGCTACGGCACACCCTGAGAAATGCTTGCAAATGGAGGGATACCGATCGGGCTTAGGCTGGATCTCAACGCCATTTCCCATTGCTTGGGGGGCTTCCTCCCCACCTGAGGAGGGTTTTATGAAAGTTTTCAAAGTGTTTCACGTTCGCCCCAATCAAATTGGTTGTCTGTTCCGGCGCAATCAGTTAGCCCAACAACTTTCCCCTGGGATTTATCGCTTCTGGGACTGGCGCAATGAGTTATGTTTATTACCCCTGTCTACGGTTCCCCAGGCTGTTTTTGTGTCGAACCAAGAGGTATTAACCAAAGACAATATTGCCCTGCGTTTTTCCTATTTTCTTCTCTATTCTATTGATCAGGTCGATCGTTTTTTGGCGAGTTTCGATCTGGATGCGGCCTTACAGTATACCAATATGAATCTGATGGCGGTTCAGGTGGAATCCCGATTAACGGCGATCACCCATATTGCTATTCGTCAGGTGATTAGTAGTATTAACAGTGAAGAAATTAATGAAAAACGATCGAAAATCTGTGATTTTAAAACTGAACAAATGGTAACGGAAGCGCAACAGTTGGGCTTGAAGTTAGATGCGGCTTTTTTGAGGGATTTAACCTTTCCCAAAGCCATTCAAGATTTATTTGCCAAACAGTTGGAAGCTAAAATCCGAGCCAAGGCAGATTTAGAGAATGCCCGTACTGCGGTGGCCACTGCCCGCGCCCTCAAAAATGCTTCGGAGTTGATGAAAGGGGACGATAATATTCGCTTTATTCAACTGCTAGAGACGATGACGAAAATTGCCGGAAGTGGCAAACACACCTTTGTTCTAGGTGAATTAGACGCTTTTAAGTCCCCTCGTTAAGCAAGTATAAGCGTTGCCAAGATCCCCGGTTTCTTCTAAAACGAAGCCAAATCTCTTGATTCTATGTCCCAGAAACCGGGGATCTGAGAATAATAGTTGCACATCGCGTAGATTAGATCTTTGATCTTCAATCTTTGCTTTTCAATCTTCAGTCTTGGCTTCTAGCGCTACTTTAGAAAGTTGAAAACAGAGGCGAATTTGCTCCAGATCGGATAGTTTATTCCATTCGATCGCTTCTGGGGATCCTTGAGACGATCGTTCTGCCATAGGAGTGGTAGGTATGGAGGGGGAACTACTGCGAAAGGCGTAGGCGTAGGGGCGGGCAAGTACCTGTAAGTCTTCGATGGCCCAGCCTGGAAAGAGATCTTGAATACAGTGTAATAACTGATCGGAAAGGGTTAATAATTCTAGTCCGCTCTGTTTAATCTGGGTCAAAATGTGGTCAACAATAGACTGGGGGATCCCCGGAAAACGATCGATTACCATCGTTTTGAGGGTCGGAGCGGTGACCGTCGTTAGATTTGTCGTTAGATCTAAAGCCTTATTCAGGGTGGGGGCGATCGTTTCGTAGTCGGCCACAATATCTTCCGGCCAAGCCTGCTCTAAGGATTGAAGATAGGCTTCTGTTTCTGAGGATTGAGGATCCCAATCATAGGGTGCGGATCCGGTCTGATCGGGCAAATGATTGGCTTGTAAAAGGAGTTTGAGTAAATCGGATTCGGGAGAGGAGTGAAACATTGGAACCACCTTAAGTTGTGTTTACATTCCGTTACGGTTTGGGGATTAACTTTTGATTTTGATCAATCTAAGATGTAATACCCTTTCATCCCCTGTCATTCCGCAAAGGATCCCCAAGTTTTTGGACGAATTTTGAACTAATTTCGGACTAATTTTGGATAAATCAGCCAAATGGCTGAGCCGATCGATAGGAACGGGTAGGGCGCGATCGTCCCAGAATCCGCTCACTGACTTCAATAAACCGATCCCGTTGCAGATAGGGATAGTCACTTACCCAGATTTGACGATCGGGCAAATAGGCATCGCTGATGCGGGCAATGCGGGCTAAGTCCCGATCTTTAGAAAATAAGACCAGTTGCACCCGCTGACCCGGCGCAATGGCTCGATGTTCCTGGGCGAGGGGCACCCGTAGCATGGTCTCAAATCCGGATCCGTCTCCTACCACTAAGTTGAGCGATCGTTCTCGGTTTTCCACCACCACCAACTCTCCCGCACTATTCACCGTCTCTTCCCGCGCAATTAACTCTTCAGAAACATAGACATCGAGCACCTGTCCCTGCCACAACCCCCCGAAGGGATAGCGCCGATAGCCCGCGTTGCGCTGACTGGCCAGGTAAACGGGAACCCAGAGCCAATAAAGCCCCGCAGTCCAGCCTAAAAGGAAGCGCACAATGCCCAAATCCCCAGCCACAAAGGAGGTCAGCACCAAAAGGGTCACCACTCCGGTTACGGAAATTAAGGCCCGACGCAGAACATCCTGGGTTTCTCCCCAATAATAAAGATACTGATTGCCTGTGGCCACTAGAGGGACTAATTGCTCCAGGCTTTCGCGGGTGAGGGGAATGAGCATTGCCAGTGTTGCAAGATTGCAAAGTAAATGGGGAATCTATGCTTTAAGAATAAGGCCTGGCCGAGAATTTTTCGAGACTCACTTGCAATTCGGACGATTCGAGCTATTCTGATGGCAACTTTGACGGCAATGTTGCTATGGAGGGCAGTGGTGTGATCAGATTAATTAAAGTTAAGGGCCTCTTTCCCCGCAGGCTGGGTCTGGTGGCGCTGAGTATGGTGGGTTTAGGAGCGTTAGGGGCTTGCCAAGCTCCCCCGGAGTCTGGTTTTGCTCCTGTGGAATCCCAAGGGGAGCGGATCCCTGAGGTGTCCCAAGAACCAACGAACCCGCAAGATTTATTACGATCGATTCCGTCCTGGGATGCCTATGAAGAGGCGGAGGGAATGGCCAGTTTACCCTACACGTCCCCCGCCGATCGCCTCCGTCAGGTTAAGGTGGGCCGCGCCGATCCCTTTGCCCCCACGGAAACGATCGTGGTGAGTATGGATCCCAAACTGGCAGCACAGCCCGCCACCGCTGCTACTTCTGCTACTTCTGCCACGGCTCCCCCTTCTACCCTGGCTCCCCTGCAACTAACCCCCATTGAGACTGTCCCGATCGCTCCGGGGAATTCATCCTTACCTGTTCCCTCTGCCCCCGTACCTGCCCAAGCCCTCCCGACGCTCTCGATCGCTCCCCTTTCTCCCACCGTAGGTCTTGCGTCCACCGCAGCCCTCTCCCCCACGCACCTGGCGGATCAGATGCAACTCAAGGGCATTGTGGAACTGAATCAACAGTGGCAGGCGATCGTCTGGGAACCTCAGAGCAGTGTCAGTAAAACGGTACGGGCCGGGGATGTGATTGGTAATGGCCAAGTGAAGGTTCGCCGCATTGAGCAGACCAGCAATGGCTTGTTGCGCCTGGTGCTAGAACAAAACGGCATTGAAGTCATCCATACGGTGAGTTGAGTCCCATTTATCCGATGACTACGGTTTTTAACAATCCCTCTTCCTCTCCCACCGTACTCAATCCCACCGTCCGACGACTGTTGGGGTGGCTAAACCTCCGTCCCGAAGAATTGGAGCGGACAGGGCTACTTTTTGCGTCCTATATGGCCTTCTCCATTGGCATGAGTTGGCTAGAAGCGTCTAGTATTGCCCTGTTCCTGGGAAAATACGGTGCGGCCCTGTTGCCGTGGATTGCCATTGCTACGGCTTTGGCGGGCTCCGGGTTAGGGATTGTGTACTCTCGCCTTCAGCGCTTTCTGCCCCTTCGTAAGGTGGTGGTGCTGGTGCCCCTGATCATTCCGATCGTTTTGATGCTGTTGCGGGTGGGTCTTTCCGTTAATGTGGAACTCTTGCCAGGATTGACCTTTGCGGGGGTGACTATTTTTCTGCTCAAATTATGGGCCGAAGCCATTTATACGATCGCCGATCTCAATACCTCGATTACGGCGAATCAACTCTTTAATATTCGTGAAATTAAGCGTACCTATTCCCTTGTCAGCAGTGGCATTTTAGTTGCGGATATTTTAAGTGGATTTACCCTGCCCTTATTGCTGAGTTTTCTGGGGAGTAATAACAAAAATAGTTTGTATAACATCATCATTTGCTCCAGCGTTATGATGATTATTGGCACGGTGATTCTCATTCAACTCACCGATCGCTACCGCCAATCCTTCCCCGATGCCCCCAGACGAGTTACTGCTGCCACCCAAATTGAGGTGGGTAACCGCCAGCTAAAAGGCCCCCTGCGGCGCTACAGTATTATTCTGGTGATTTTCTTTGTGATTTCCCAGCTTTTACTGAACCTGATTGAATTTCAGTTTTTTGAACAACTGGACAATCAGTTTTCCGCCGAGCAAATCGCTTCTTTTCTCGGTCTTTTTAATGGTTTTCTGGGAATTTTTGAAATTATAACCCAGTGGTTTTTATCCAGTCGTTTAATTGAGCGTTGGGGAGTCTTTGTCACCGCCTGCGTTTTACCGGGAATTATTGTCCTTTTGGGGGGACTTTCCCTCGTGGATTTAATTACCCCCTTGGGAGGCTTACTGTTTCTTAAATTCTTTGATGAATTGCTCCGGTATACCCTGGTGACCAGTGTGGATCCGGTGCTGTATCAAACGATTCCCGACCATCTGCGAAATCCGATCCAAACCATTCGGGGCGTTTCCACCCCCCTGGCCACCGGCAGCATGGGGGTGATTATTTTAGTCACCCTGGGTCTGAGTCAGCGCTACGGTTTCACACCGGAACTTCAAGCCCGGATTTTTCTCTTTCAAACGGTGTTTTTTGGCTTAGGCTGGCTTGCTTCCATCTATTTCCTGCGCCAGGGCTATGTGAAACTGCTGGTAATGAGTGCGGAACGGGGGCAATTGAGTGGCACCAATTTTGACCTGCGGGCCATGAAACAGGCGGTAATTGCAGCCCTAGAAAACCCTAGTCCAGAAGCAGAAAAACGATCGTGTATTGAACTCTTGAGCCAGCTTTACCCTGAGAGTATCACCGAGGTCTTAGCCCCCTTACTCACCCGTTTTCCCCAGGAGTTGGTGAAGCCTAGCTTAGAAGTGATGTTGCTCCATCCCGATCCCCAGTATGTGGACGAGGTGAAACAGTTACTCCGCCAACCCCATTTACAGCCCGATGTCTTAGCCGTTGCCCTGCGCTACGTGTGGCTAACCCAGCCCAATCCAGACCTGAACCAACTGCGATCCTATTTGCGCTCAGAAGTGGATCCCACGGTGCGGGGAACAGCAGCAGCCCTAATGTTGCGCCTCGGCACCTCCCAACAGCGGGCAGAAGCCACCCACGCCCTGCGGCGAATGCTCACCCATCAACGGGAGCGGGAGCGGGTGATGGGCTGTAAAGCCCTAGGGGATGCCCAATATATGCAAGCCCTGCGGATCTATATTCCCCAACTGCTCCAGGATCGATCCCTAGAAGTCCGCCGCGCCATCCTCAAAGCGATCGCCTCGACCCATTTAGAAGAATATTACTCCTCCCTGATTCGGGGGTTGTATTACCCCTCCACCCGCAACGCCTCCATGGAAGGCCTAGTGAGCTTAGAAAACGAAGTTCTGGCGGATCTCACCGCCCTTGCCACCAATCCCAACAAACCCTCCCTCGTCAAATTTCACGCTTGGAACGCGATCGGTCAAATTGGTACCTTAGAAGCCCTCGATGAATTGGTGTTAAACCTGACCACCAGTTGGGGGGCCACGCGGCGCAACATTTTACGGATTTTGCTCAAACTCCCCCAAGAACGGGGCATTAACGCCGTCCTCGATCGTTTGGACGGACGCAGAGGCGTAGAAGGACTCATCGATCAAGAACTCATTCTCATGGGGCAAATTTATGCAGCCCTAGTGGATCTAGCGCGGGATATTCTCGCCATTCACTCCCCCTCCCAACAACGGGAACCCAATGCGGGGGAACTCCTCCGCCGAGCCCTGCGCTATCAACACAAAGATGGCTTAGACCGCATTTTCCTGCTGCTCCGTTTTCTCTACCCCAGTAGCGCCATCCAAGCCGCCGCCTATTGTTTACAATCCGACCACTCCAGCAACATTGCCAGAGGCATTGAAATTCTGGACAATACCCTGGATATTCCCCACAAACAAGCCGTCCTCACGATCGTCGATCGGCGCATTGATCAAGAAAAACTAGAAGCCCTTTCCGAACTGATCACCTACACCCCCATGCTCCCAGGGGAGCGCTTACGAGACTTAGTAGAACTCCGTCACTTTCTAGACGACTGGCCCCTGGCCTGTTGCTTTCACCTCGCCAGGGAAGCCCGTTGGAGTTTAACCCCAGAGCATACCCTAGCCTGTATCCGTCACCCCACGGACTTTGTACGGGAAGCGGTGTTGAGTTATCTCACGGTGGCATCCCCCCGTGCCCTAATTAAGCTGTTGCCCATGATGCAAAGTGATTCTGCGCCCTTAGTAGCTGGTCATGCCCGGCGATTGCTAAAGCGGGTAGAAGAACAGCGGCGGCTGAAGGAAGCAAAGTAGGGGTTTCCCCCAGAGTTCCCCACCGTGTCCCGGTTTTCCTATCCCTGTCCAAGATTTGGCATCAGGGGTAGGAGATCCCGATACGCTATCAATTTCAAACCTTTTTCAAGATCAGCAAGTATAATAAGACAAGAGACAAGAGAGAATAAAGCAAATATTTCTTATTTACTTTGTAAATTGTAAATTGTAAATTAGACGATCAGTTACTCCCCTCACGCCGGAAAATTACCGAAGTCCAATCCTCTAACCACAAGCCTTCTACCTAGTTTCCATAGGTAATCTTGGAGCAGGAAGGGAGTAGGTTGCAATACAGATCTTTAGGTCTAACCATGTCGAAGCCCCCGCGCTCAATTCTCGTTGTTGATGATAAACCCTTCAATTTTGATGTGATTGCTCCCGTTTTGGAGTCGGAGGGATATTGTCTAGTGTATGCCCCCAGCGCAGAGCGGGCCTTGGCTCGGTTGGATTCCGTCAACCCCGATCTCCTCTTACTTGATATTATGATGCCTGGCATGAGTGGCATTGAGCTATGCCAAGCCATCAGAGCCATGGAAAAGTGGAAGCACGTTCCCATCATTATGTTGACGGCCCTCACGGATAAAAAAGACTTAGCCCACTGTTTAGATGTGGGGGCTGACGATTTTCTGAGTAAACCCGTAGACCTTCATGAGTTAACCGCTAGAGTCCGTTCCTTATTGCGTATTCGTGAACAATTTGAACAAATTCAAACTCTCCTCAAAGTCCGGGATGCCATGTTTCATACGATCGTTCATGATCTACGCAATCCCTTAAATACCATTATGATGGCCGCAGAAATTTTACAGGAAACGGAGGGATATTTAGCTCCTAAAAGTGTGAAAAGTTTGGAGTGTAGTACCACTAAAATGATGGGACTGATCAATGATATTTTAGTATTGGGGAAGTTAGAATCTGCTGGGAGTATCCCACTTTTGCAATGAGTACAATTGCCTAGAGATATTGCGGTGAA
>DALYGI010000071.1:4863-13472 GCA_031971595.1 Prochlorotrichaceae cyanobacterium CTOTU29312 | reverse complement strand
AATCGAGGCAGCCCCCAGATTTCCCCATCCGGTTGAGGGATTTCATATACCCCATCACTAAAAATATAGAGACAACTGCCGGGCTGAATCATTTGAGTGGCATCCGTATATTGGGAATCGGGAAATAAGCCAATGGGAATGCCACGGGTGCGTAAAGACTGAATTTCAATCTGCTGGGGGTCAGAAGTCGCCGGTAAAACCAAAAGGGCGGGCGGGTGTCCACCGCTGGCGTAGGTTAAGCGCTGGGATTTGGGGTTATAAACCCCGTACCATAACGTAAAGTATCGATCGCCCTGTCCCCCCATCTGAAAAATCCGATTTAAACTGCTCAAAACTTGAGCCGGATTGCGAAAATCTACCTCACTTAACGATCGGGAACGGAGTAGATTTAAAATGGAAACGGAAGGCAACGCTGCCCCTAAACCATGGCCGGACACATCCAACAGAAATAACACCAACTCCCCAGACTCTAACCAGTAATAATCGAAACAGTCTCCCCCAAGCTGACGGGAGGGAATAAAAGTGGTTTGAATGGGAATAGGGGTTTCTAAAGAGGGGGGAAGCAGGGATTGAACATACTCACTGGCTTCTGCTAATTCAGACTCTAACAATCGCTTTTGCTGTTGCAGATCGTTCGTAAGTTGATGAATGCGTAAACCGGCCCGAATCCGAGCTTGTAATTCCGTAATTTCAATGGGCTTCGGGAGAAAATCATCCGCCCCCGTATCCAACCCCAACACCCGATCCTCTAGGGAACTGCGGGACGTGAGCAAAATGAAAAAAGTGGTGGATAAATTGGGATGGGCTTTCACCTGCCGACACACCTCTAGTCCATCCACACCGGGCATGACCCAATCGCAAATAATCAACGACGGCTGAAGCGCTTGGGCAAGCTCAATCCCCTTTTGCCCATCACTGGCCACCTCAACCTGGTACCCTTCCTTCAGGATTGCCTTTTGCAGCACCCGTTGAATAGTTGGATCATCGTCAATAATTAAAATCTGAACCATGCGGCAGGAAAAAACTAAGAAAGGATTAAGGAAAGCTTAAAGATCAAAGGGAGTCCTGAGGGGAAATGACTATAAAAGCCAGAACTTGCAATATTCTTAAAATCCTCAGGCTGAAGGAGCTTTAGACAGTTGAAAGGCTAGGGTGGATCATCACTCTAAAAACCTTACAGCCAAAAGACTACAGCGATCTTTATCCCAAGCCTGCTAGGGGCTGAACCCCTGCTCTATCTATCGACATCTTAGCGCTAAATTGATCAGAGCCCTCAGGTAAAACCTGGCATTAGATCTCTAGACTTCATCGCAAGACTCTGCTTTAACCTACTCTCTTTAAGGTTTCGTAATCCAGCATACTTTTCTAAGTCATTCTGTAGGTTTGGCTAGTAGAAGCATCCTACAGTTCTCTGTCCTCCATGACTCAGACCGTTCTCGATTCCCCTAAATTTCCTGCTCTCCATCGCTTTCTCCAGGAGTTACTTCCCCCCCATCAGTTACTCCCCAGCCTCACCGCTGGTACCGTAACTGGCATCATTGGCGTAATTCGGGCCATTTCCTATGCCACTCTGATCTTTTCTGGCACCTTAGCGGCCCAATTGCCCGTCGGGGTTGGCTTAACTGTTATTAGTTCAGCTATTGGGGCTGGGGTTGTGGCTTTGACCAGTGCCCATCCGGGCATGATCGCTACCCCTCTGGCCGCCCCCGCCGCCCTCCTCGCAATCATGGCTAGCCGCATTGCCACCGAACTAGAGGGGGAAAGTAGCACAACGATCGTCGCCACTGTGATCGCCGCCATCGCCCTCACTTCTCTGATCACGGGGGTCTTTTTACTGGCTCTGGGTTCCCTGAAAATGGGTAATAAAATTCGGATTATTCCGTATCCCATCGTTGGCGGGTTCATGGCCGGAACTGGCTGGATCCTGGTGCAGGGATTTATGCAAATGTCTACCGATCTGTCCATTAGCTTTCAATCGCTCCCCATCCTCCTCAGCCCAGAGATGGCGATGCGTTGGGCACCGGGCTTGGTCTTTGGGCTCGTTCTGCTCGGTGTAGCACGGCGATGGAAACACTACCTTGTCCTCCCTGGAACCCTACTCGCCCTCACGGGAATTTTCTACCTCTACCTGATCCTCACCCATACCTCCCTCGATACCGCTCGCTCCAACGGGTGGCTCTTGGAAGCTTTTCCTGAAGGGGATGGACAACTGTGGCACCCCTTGGAAGGTCAGCAAGTTCTCCAGATTCGCTGGTGGGCGATCGTTCATCAAGCGGACAACCTGATCACCGTGATGCTGGTGAGCCTCCTCTCCCTGACCCTGAGCAATAGTGGCATCGAACTGGTGATTGGGCGAGATATTGACCTCAACACCGAGCTTAAGGCGATCGGCCTCGCTAGCCTCATTGCCGGTTTTGGCAGCGGTATGGTCAGCAATCAAGCCCTTCCCAGCACCCTCCTGGTTCACAAGATAGGAGCCGAAACCCGCCTCACGGGACTCATTGCCATGATCCCCAACATTACGGTGCTGATTTTGGGATCCTCCTTCTTGCCTTACCTGCCGCAACCGGTTCTCGCTAGTCTCCTGCTCTACCTCGGCTTTTCCTTACTGATTCAATGGATTCTCGAAGCCCGCAGCAAACTTCCCCCCGCAGACTACGTTGCGGTTCTCATCACCCTGGTTTTTATCAACACCTGGGGATTTCTCCAGGGCATTGCGGTGGGGTTTGTTATCACGGTGATCACCTTCATGTACAACTACAGCCATGTGGACGTGGCCAAATCCGTCCTCTCAGGCTTCACTACCCGCAGCAATGTGATTAGCCGATCGCCCATCCAAGGTGAAATCCTCAGCCGCTACGGCGATCAAGTTTTTGGGCTAGAACTTCAGGGTTTTCTCTTCTTTGGTACCGCCCACTACCTCCTCAGTCGCGTGCGTGAGCGCCTTGCCCCCCCCTGCCCTCCCCTGCGCTACCTTATTTTTGACTTTCGTCAGGTCACGGGTCTGGACTCCTCCGCCGTCCTGACATTCAATAAGGTGCTGAAACTAGCCCGTAAACAAAACTTTCAGCTTCTCTTTACCAATATTCAGTCTGAATTTCAAGCTCGTCTGCTCCAAGGGGATGGCTTTGAAGCTAACAGCGATCGTTGCTTGGTTTTTCCCGACATCGATCGGGGCTTAGAGTGGTGCGAAAATCAAATGCTAAGCCAAACCCAGACCCTTAGCTCCGAAACGAAGCGCATGAAAGACTGGCTCACTGAAATGTTCCTCCAACCCGACCAAGTGGACACCTTTATGGCCTATCTAGAGCCAGAAGAACTTTCAGCGGGAGTTGCCCTGTTACGCCGGGACGAATCCAGCAAAGGGCTGTACTTCCTGGAAAGTGGCCAAGTGACGGTTCGGCTCGACTTTGAAGATGGTAGAGTGCGCCGTCTGCAAACCTGTCAAGGGGGCAGCGTCTTAGGGGAAATGCGTTTTTTTGGCAAACGTCCCCTCTCCACGGCGGTGGTTACGGATCTGCCCTCTCGCTTCTATTACTTACCGCCAGCGGGGCTTGCCCGTATGAAGGCGGAACACCCGCCCCTCGTCTATGCCCTGGAAGAGTATGTGGTTCGGTTGCTGTGTGACAGCTTAACCCGCCGTGAAAATCAATTGCGAGTGATGCGTTAATCCCAGTTCCGTAGGTTGGGTAGAGCAGCGCAACACCCAACTCAAAGCTTCTGGATCGTGTTGGGTGTTGGGTTTCGACCCAACCTACAGTTTTCTTCTGATCTTTCTCTCCTAATCCTTCAATGACTACCACACCCTATTCTCCTCCTGTATCCTGGAGCCAGTCCTTAGAACCCAGTGTTATCCTTGCTAGCTTTACGGCTGGGCTCATTACGGCCCTGATTGGCGTTATTCGGGCCATTTCTTACGCCGCTTTGATTTTTGCGGGCCCCCTTGCCGCCCATCTTGATTTAGGCATTGGTATGGCGATCCTAAGCTCTGCGGCCATTAGTATTGTCGTGGCTTTTACTAGCTCTTTTCCGGGTATGATTGCCACCCCCTTGGCAGCACCTACAGCAGTCCTGTCCATTCTGGCCATGGCGATCGCTGAAGACTTAGGGGATCAGGCTTCGTCCCCAAAAGTTATCTTGACGGTGATCGCAGCTATTGCGATTGGCTCTCTCTGCACTGGGGCTTTTCTCTGGACTCTAGGTTACTTTAAGCTAGGACGGGCAGTGCAGTTTATCCCCTATCCGGTCATTGGGGGGTTTATGGCAGGAACCGGCTGGCTGCTCATTCGCGGAGCCTTTGAAGTGATTACCGATCGATCGCTCCAATTCGCTACGGTACTACAAATTTGTCAGGGTGTGTCTCTGTGGCAATGGCTCACAGGGCTAGGGGTGGGCAGCATTCTACTCTGGGTTTCCAAGCAATTTAAGCATTATTTAGCTATGCCTCTGAGCTTACTGGGGGCGATCGTTGTCTTTTATGGAGTCTTGACCATCCAGGGCGTTTCTATTGCCGATGCACGATCGGCGGGGTGGTTGCTGAATACCTTTCACACCACTAACCTTTGGCACCCCCTCAGTTTCAAAGACTTGGGACAAGTCCAATGGGGCACCATTCTCAGCCACAGTGACAGTATTGGCTTGTTGATGTTTGTGAGTCTCTTATCCCTAGTTTTGACCAATAACGGCATTGAACTGAGCGTGGGCAAAACCCTAGATCTCGATCGAGAGTTGCAGTCCATCGGCCTGGCCAACGTTGTGGCGGGGCTGGGCAGTAGCATGGCCGGAAATCAAGCCCTTCCTAGCACGCTTCTGGTATACAAAATGGGCGCAACCCACCGTCTGGTAGGGGTGTTCAAAGCCCTGTGCTGCCTGGGAGTCTTACTTTCCGGCTCAGTCTTTTTACCGTTCCTACCCAAGCCCATTTTGGGATCTTTGCTGGTTTATTTGGGGCTAAACCTACTTTTTCAATGGCTCTACGAGCTTCGCGCCCAGTTTTCACCCCTAGACTACCTCATCCTCTGGATCACGATGATTGTGATCAACTACTTTGGTTTTTTAGAGGGCATCCTGGCGGGTTTTGTCTTAGTTCTACTCATTTTCCTCTACCGCTACAGTAGTCTTGTCGTGGTTCAGGACTGGACTTTTGATGTTACTACCCATTGTTCTGATGCTGCTTCCCTTGACCCAGCCTCCCCCGATCTAGCCCCGCTGGGAGTCCTGCCGATCCATCTCCAGGGTTTTCTCTTCTTTGGCAATGCCAACAGCCTCTTAACGGAAATACGCAAACGTACCCCAGGTTTGGGTGATGCTGCGATCGTCCCTGGGCCATCCCCCGAACCCACCCAACCACCCTATCGCTACCTCCTCCTCGACTTCCAGCAAGTCCAAGGACTAGATGCCTCAGCCATACTGTCATTTCAGCGCATTACCCAACTGGCCTATCAGCACAATCTAGATGTGCTTTATACCCACCTATCCCCAAGCTTAGAAGCCCAACTGACCCAAGGCCAAGCGATCCAACCGAATCAGCGCTGTCATGTCTTTTCCAGCGTTGCAGAGGGTTTGAACTGGTGTCAGGCTCAATCACCTTTCTCCGGCAAAGGCTGACGCGCTCTCCCCTGCGTAATATTATCTTAAATTATCCTAAATTTCATTGTCGTAATGGAGTCGATCGGGAGGGTCAATATGGGCAAAGGTAAGATAGTCTACCGAGAATTTGGGGAGAGTGATGAATCTGCCCTGGAGCGCGGGGTTCCCGATCGTCCGCCGGGGGAGCAAAACCTGAGGCTACAAACCTCCCGGAAAGGCCGGGGGGGCAAAACCGTGACGGTGATTTCCGGGTTTGAAGCTAAGGCGGACACCCTGAACACGCTCCTCAAGCAACTGAAATCTCACTGTGGGACGGGGGGAACGGTGAAAGAGGATACCCTGGAAATTCAGGGAGATCATCGGGAAAAATTATTACAGTTTTTGCTGAAGGCGGGCTACAAGGCCAAGATTAGTGGGGGGTAAGCGTCTGCCCTTTTTTGATAACCTTAGGAATGCGGAGTGGTTTTCGTAGGCTAGAGGAGTTGTTGTGGGTCAGTGGATCGGAATTTTAATCGTGGGGATGGGTCTTTACATCCTGTGGCAAATTCGCCAACTGATGCTCATCCTCTTCACGGCGATCGTTCTGTCTACCGCCGTCAATAGTTTAGTTCGATCGTTTAGTGAGCGGGCAAAAATCCCTCGGAAACGATCGATTTGGCTAGTGTTAGGGTTGATTGTGGTGGTCACGATGCTCTTTATTACGCTGGTGATCCCGCCCTTTATTACCCAGTTTCAAGAGTTGATTCGTCTGGTTCCCCTAGGGCTAGAAAAAGCATGGCTAAGTCTTCCCCGCTGGCTGAATTGGTTGATTGAGCAAGTCCCCGATCGTTTTGTGGAGGTACGGAATACCCTAGGGTTACTGCGGGATCAACTGAGACCCGGATCAGGGGTAGATGTGGATTTTTATAATCTGAATTTTCCCCAATTGTCCCAGCAAGCCAGCCCGATCGTCACTAAATTTATTGAAAATTTCTTCTCTGTTTTTAACAATGCTATCACCGCCACCCTCCAATTTATTCTGATTCTAATTCTCAGCATTTTGCTCTTATTTAATCCAAATGCCTACCGATCGGCAGCGTTGTTGTTATTGCCCTCCTTTTACCGTAGACGGGGGGACGAAATTTTAACCGCCTGTGAAGAATCCCTGTGTAATTGGTTTGGGGGGATTGTGATTAGCTCCATTTTTGTGGGCACCAGTAGCGGCATTATTTTGGCATTGCTAGGCGTTAAATTTGCCTTTGCCCATGCCCTATTAGCAGGGTTATTAAACTTTATTCCCAACATCGGGCCAGCCCTGAGCGTTGTTTTCCCCCTGTCTATCGCCATTCAAAATCCCTCCTGGAATATTCTGTGGATTGTGGTGGCCTATTTCGTCATTCAAAACGCAGAAACCTATTATGTAACGCCCACCATTATGGCTCATCAAGTTTCTCTCTTACCCGCCCTCACCCTCATCGCTCAGATTTTCTTTGCCACGGTCTTTGGTGTGATTGGGCTCATTTTAGCCCTACCCCTAGCGGTGGTTAGTAAAGTCTGGATTGAAGAACTCCTAATCCATGATATTCTCGATCGCTGGCACCAACCGAGTTAGTGGTCAGTGGTCAGTGGCTAGTGATTAGTGATTAGTGGTTAGTGGTCAGTGGCTAGGACACTCATCACTATTGCCTAACTCAAACTAACCCACCCCCAGCCCCTCCCAAGAGGGGAGCTAATCCCTAACTTAAAACTCAAAACTGTCCCCTATAACCTGTCCCCTGTTCCCTAACTTAAAACTCAAAACTCAACACTCAAAACTGTTCCCTATAACCTGTCCCCTGTCCCCTAACTCAAAACTCAACACTCAAAACTCAACAAACTATGTCACTAACTTTTCATAAATTCCACGGTCTCGGTAACGATTTTATTTTGATTGATAATCGTCATCAAAATGCCCCTTTACTCTCTCCCACCGAAGCGATCGAATGGTGCGATCGTCACTTTGGGGTGGGGGCTGATGGGGTGATTTTTGCTCTGCCCGGTGAGGGGGAAACGGACTATCAAATGCGGATTTTTAATTCCGATGGGTCGGAGCCGGAGATGTGTGGCAATGGGATTCGCTGTTTGGCTCGGTTTTTGGTGGATTTAGAGGGGAAAACGGCAACGGTTTATCGCATTCAAACCTTGGCCGGGACGATCGTTCCCACAGTACGCTCTGATGGTCAGGTGACGGTGGATATGGGGGAACCCCGTTTAACGGCGGCGGAAATTCCCACGACGCTGGTTTCTGGAGATCAGCAAGTCGTGGAAGTGCCCCTCAGGGTGGACGATCGGGAGTGGGCTGTGACGGCGGTGAGTATGGGTAATCCCCACTGTATTACGTTTGTAGAGGATGTGGAGAGTATTCCTCTGGAGCAGATTGGCCCCCAATTTGAGCATCATCCGGCGTTTCCCCAGCGGACGAATACGGAATTTATCCAGGTGGTACGATCGGATTACCTGAAAATGCGGGTCTGGGAACGGGGGGCTGGCATTACCCTGGCCTGTGGGACGGGGGCCTGTGCGTCTTTGGTGGCGGCGGTGTTGACGGGCCGGAGCGATCGGAAAGCGACGTTGGAACTGCCGGGGGGGTGTTTAGCCATTGAGTGGTCGCCGGACAATAATCGCCTGTACATGACGGGGCCAGCGGTGTGTGTTTTCCAAGGAGAACGGTAGGTCTTGATTTACATTAAACGGGTCGAGCTAGTCCACTTTAAGTCCTTTGGGGGAACGGTGGAAATTCCACTGTTGCCGGGATTTACTGTGGTTACCGGCCCGAATGGTTCCGGGAAGTCTAATATTTTGGATGGCTTGCTCTTTGCCCTGGGGTTGTCTAGCTCGAAGGGGATGCGGGCCGATCGTCTCCCGGATTTGGTGAACCAGTCCCACGCCAGTCGCAGTCGCTCCACAGTGGAAACGACGGTGAGTGCCACTTTTGCCATTGATGGGGAAGATCTGTTAGGGTCGGGGAGTGAGGCGTTAACTGCTGAGTCCAGTGAGGAGTC
>DALYGI010000071.1:0-4763 GCA_031971595.1 Prochlorotrichaceae cyanobacterium CTOTU29312 | reverse complement strand
GAGTCCAGTGAGGAGTCTAGTGAGAGCCTGACTCCAGAGCCTACTCCTGCTCAGTCTCCAACGCCCGATCGCCCTGCTGCCGGGACTTCTCCTAGGGTGGAGTGGACGGTGACCCGTAAGCTGCGGGTGACTCCCCAAGGGACGTATACTTCTACTTATTACAGCAACGGCGAGGCCTGTACCCTCAGTCAGTTACACGAGCAGTTAAACCGCCTCCGCATTTATCCCGAAGGCTACAATATTGTGCTTCAGGGGGATGTGACCGGCATTATTTCTATGAATGGTCGGGAACGACGGCAAATTATTGATGAACTGGCGGGGGTGGCTCAGTTCGATCGCAAGATTAATCAGGCGAAGGAGAAGTTAGATTCGGTCAAAGAGCGGGAGGAGAGTTGCCACATTATTGAGCAGGAGTTGCAGCAACAGTTAGAGCGCTTGGCTCAGGATCGTCTCAAGGCAGAAAAGTATCAGCGCCTCCGGGCCGAACTTCAGGAGAAGGAAACCTGGGAGGGGGTTCTCACCTTTCAAGCCCTAGAACGGGAAGCGGTACAACTGCAACAGGCCATCACCGCAGGGGAGCGATCGGATCAGGATCTTCAGCACCAAATCCAAGAACGATCGACCCAACTGACTCAGGAAGCGCAACAATTAGATCAATTGAACCAACAGGTGAAAGCTCTGGGAGAGGAGCAACTGATTGCGGTGCAGTCCCAACGGGCCACCCAGGAAGCAGAACTGCGCCAAGTGGAGCGCCAACTGCGGGAGTTGGAAAATGCGGGACGCAAGACCCAGGAGGATTTACAACAGACCCAACACCGCCTCCACACCACCCAAGCACAACTCCAAGACTTAGCGCAACAAGCCACCCACTGGGAAGGGACAGAACTCCACCACCGCCGCCAGGCCTATGACCTAGCCCAGCAGGAGTTGACCCAGTGCCGGGAAGCCGCCCACGCCCTAGCGGCCCAGTCCCAGGATTGGGTACAGACCCAAACCCGCCTCCGTCAAGCCTTGGATCAGGTTTTGGCCACCCTAGAGCCCAAACGATCGCTTCAGATCCAACTGCAAGAACGATCGCAACAGCTACAGCAACAAATTCAAACCCAAACGGAGAGCCTGGCCCAGGTGGGTCAGGAGTGGGAGCAGTTGCAACCCATCCTCCAGGAAGGGGAACGGGAGCGCGATCGACTGGCGGGACTTCTGGGAGACACTGCCCAGCGCCTCAGTGCGGTGGAAGCAGAACTGAAACTGCAACAGGACACCCAACAGCGACTACTGGGGGAGCAACGGGAAAAACAACGGCAGTTAGACAAGCAGGAAAGCCTGACCCAAGCCCTTCAGGAAACCCAGGGAACCCACGCCACCCGCATCATTCTTCAGTCCGGCTTAGGGGGAGTGGAGGGGTTAGTGGCCCAGTTGGGGACGGTAGAGCCTCGCTATCAACTAGCCCTAGAAATTGCAGCGGGAGGACGTTTGGGCTATGTGGTGGTAGCTGACGATCGGGTGGCAGCGGCGGGTATTGCCCTACTCAAACAGGAACGGGCCGGACGGGCCACCTTTCTGCCCCTCAACAAAATTCAAGGGGGAGCCCTAGCCTCCATCGATCGTTGGAAGTCTCCCGATGGCTTTATTGACCATGCGGTGAACCTCATTACCTGTGACGATCGCTATCGATCGCTCTTTCAGTACATCTTTGGCAGTACCCTAGTCTTTGAAGCGCTAGAACAGGCGCGGCGCTACCTGGGTCAGTATCGCATGGTGACTTTAGATGGGGAGTTACTGGAAACCAGTGGAGCCATGACCGGCGGCAGTGTGGTGCGTCGTTCAGGAGGCATTAGTTTTGGGGCAGTGGAGTCTGGGGAGTCGGCGGAAGTAGTACACCTGCGGCAACGATTAGGAGAAATCGAGGCAATTTTGCAGCACTGCGACGGGAAAATCGCCCAACTGACGAACACGGTGCAGTCTACCACCCAGCGCTTTACGGAACTGCGCCAAACCCATCAAGCCGTAGACCTGGAGTGGCAGCAAGCCCAAGCCACCGCCCAGCGGTTACAACAGCAACGCCAACAGCTACAAACCCAGCTAGAGCAACAGCGATCGGCCCTCACCACTGCCCAAGCCCAACTCCAGGAACTCCACACCACCATTCCCCAGGACGAAGCCCAACTTCAGACCCTCCGCGATCAACTGCAAAATCTTGCCCAGTCCGCCATTCATGACGAGTGGCAAACCCGCCAGCAAGCCGTCCAAGCCCAGGAGCACATCCTTCAGCAACAGGAGCAAGCCCTCCGAGCCGCCGAACAACACCTCACGGATCTACAACAGGAGCGACAACGATCCCTCGAAACCCTCAGCCAAAGCCAGCAACACCTCCAACACCTGCGCCAACTTCAAGGAGAACAAATTAACCAACACTCCGCCCTAGGGCAGCAACAGTCTACCCTAGAAGAACAAATTCAACACCTCAAAACCCAGGCACAAACCCTCGAAACCCGCCTAGGCAGCCAAAAGCAAGAACGGGATCGCCTAGAGCGTCACTACCACCAACAACAACACGAACTGCAACAACTCCAGTGGCAACAGGAAAAACTAGCCACCGAGCAACAGCAACGGCGAGAACAGTTCGCCACCCTCCAAGACACGATCGCCACCCGTCGGACTGAACTGCCCGATCCCCTTCCCCAGATTCCCGCCGAAGTCCAAGAACAGGGCGTAGTCGCCCTTCAGCACCAATTACGCAGCCTCGCCAAAAAAATCCAAGCCATGGAGCCCGTCAACATGCTCGCCCTCGAAGAATACGATCGCACCCAAGCCCGCCTCCAAGATCTCACCGAAAAACTGCAAACCCTAGCATCCGAGCGCACCGAACTCCTACTCCGCATCGAAAACTTCACCACCCTGCGGCAGCGGGCCTTCATGGAATCCTTTGATGCAGTGAACTACAACTTCAAAGACATCTTTGCCCAACTCTCCGACGGGGACGGCTACCTCCAACTCGACGACCCAGAAAACCCCCTAGACAGCGGCTTAAACCTAGTGGCCCACCCCAAAGGCAAACCCGTGCGCCGCCTCGCCTCCATGTCCGGGGGCGAAAAATCCCTCACCGCCCTCAGCTTTATCTTTGCCCTCCAACGCTATCGCCCCTCCCCCTTCTACGCCTTTGATGAAGTAGACAGTTTCCTCGACGGAGCCAACGTAGAGCGCCTCGCCAAAGTGATCGCCCAGCAATCGGATCAAGCTCAGTTTTTAGTAGTCAGCCACCGCCGCCCCATGATCGAAGCAGCAGAACGAACGATCGGCGTGACCCAAGCGCGGGGAGCCCATACCCAAGTATTGGGCATTAGCTTACCCCAAGAGCGATCGGCGGGTGGGGCGAAAGTAGGGCTGTAGAGGGATGCACCTTCAGACGTAATCTCATCCAACCATTGGTGACGTTCCTTAGTATAGTCTCCTGTACTTGGATCAAATTGACGAATGAATCGAATCATCCCATCAAAGCCTAATGCATCAACTAATGCTTGTTTACCAATACGATTAAGTTCTAGTGGGGATAGGATAGCCGTCATGAGTCTTCTCCTTTTTGACTAACATCAATAAACCAACTTGCTGGATTTTCAACTAATACGGTGAGAGTTTCATTTAGTCTGATAGCTCTTTTAAGAAGTCGATCGTCCGTAGTTAAAAACACATCAGCCTGTGCAAATTCTGCACAAGCCAGATGAATAGCATCGAAAGATTTAAATCAATTATCCACCACTGAAACTGAGCTACCACCCTAACGTGAATAGGTATCGCAGTATTGATCGAACTGATCTAGTGCATCTGAAAAGCCAGTAAGACTATAGTGGGCAGTTAGTTGATCGTAGTTATCACTCATGCGAAAAAGAAGGTTCTCGGAATCAGTAGCATTTAATATGAGGTTATCAACCACTCCTTCGGGATAACCGGGGAATGAAACCCTTTGGTTATCAAAGAGTAGCCAGGTAGATGAAGTGGCAGGCTGTTCATCAAATCGCATATCCACATTGACTTGTGCAGAACTGTAACCAGCAAATCGATTGCCAATTAGAAATTTATGATCCGCAAAAAGGTAAATGCTATCGGAACCGCATCGTAGACTAAGTAATATATAGTCACGATTTTCTTCAGGATTGAGATAGATAATAGGTGTAGTCTCATCTGTTATTTCATCAATTTGAAGTTTAAACTCGACTTGAGCTTTAGCAACCGCTGGTTGAATAGCTATCGCTAGCACTAGGGTACAAAGTTTTAGGTATTTCATGGTTGCTAAAAAAAAATTTTTGATGAAGTCCTCTTAAATGGATGTTACTAAAGATATACATATACCGCAGTCCTAAGTTAGTTGTATTTTTTCGGTTGAGGGCGAAGCATCGCTGAAAGCCTTACGCATTCAGGAGCAAATTTTAAAATCCCGCACAACCCATTTAAGACTGCTGTACAGGACTCACATTGAGGTCTAAGCAGATGGATCCCAAGGGGTAGCCGATCGCTTCCAACCTTATTGCTCATCTTAGTTCTTTAAAGAAATACTCTCTAAGAAAAAAATCTCAACACCTTGTTACAAAAATTAACTAAGCCCCCAGGGATCCACACATCAAAGCGATCGTCCCAGGCTGGGTTTGCTAAGGGCGGGGACAATACGATCGACCTCAAACCATTTTTACCCAAGACCGATCGCTCCTGAACCCAACCTACGGAACTGTTTTCTATTTCTCTCGATCGCTTTTTTGCTGTAATTATAA
>DALYGI010000070.1:6429-13517 GCA_031971595.1 Prochlorotrichaceae cyanobacterium CTOTU29312 | reverse complement strand
CGAGCAGCAGACTACCAAGCCAGCGTCACCCACTGGAACACCCAAGCCTTTAAAACCAATGCCCCCTGGCAAACCATCAAAGCGCTAGGACAGTAACCAAAATCCCTCATCTTCCCAACCTTCCCCTGCTCCCCGAATTCATAATTCATAATTCATAATTCATAATTCCTACCCCCTATCACCTATTCCCTAACCCCTATTCCCTACCCCCCTAAAATCTTTCTTGCCTTTTCGCCCAAGAGTTGTTACAATTCCCTGATGTGAAAATCTTTTGGGAATGGATAATTAGCCGTGGCTAATATTAAATCTGCCATCAAGCGTATTCAAGTCGCTGAACGGAACCGTGTTCGTAACAAGTCCTACAAGTCTGCTATTAAAACCCTTACTAAAAAATGTGTAACCGCTGTAGAGCACTATAGCGCTCAGCCGAGTGACGAAGCCCGGCAAGTGGTCTTGGATTCCATGTCCGTTGCCTACAGCAAGATCGACAAAGCCGTGAAGAAAGGGGTTCTCCACCGCAGCAATGGCTCTCGGAAAAAAGCTAACTTGGCCCGTCTCTTTCGCAACAAAGTAGACACCTTTAGTGCGCCAGAAGTCTCCAGCTAGCCTGCGCTCTGGGAAATCCACCTGAAGTCCCCCTCTGGGAAGGCCAAGCTCCTGCCCTCCATACCAGACCCCAGCTAGGGATCCAACCCTAGGGACTCAAGCTAGGAACTCAATTGTTAAATTCAATTGCTAAAGGCTTTCGCTGTCGTGTTGGCCCATTTTATCGTTCCTGCTCTTTGTTGTGCGGCTGCCCATGAATCTGGTCGATACCCACGTTCATATTAACTTTGACACCTTCCAGTCCGATTTGGAAGCGGTTGCCCAACGATGGCGATCGGCTGGGTTGAAGTATCTGGTTCATTCCTGTGTTGAACCGGGAGAGTTTTACCGTACCCAAGCCCTGGCCGACCGGTATCCAGAGTTGTTTTTTGCTGTGGGCTTGCATCCCTTAGATGCGGCCCAATGGACAGAGGATTCCTTGGATTTAATTGAATCCCTAGCCCGTTCCGATCGTCGCGTGGTGGCGATCGGAGAAACGGGCCTGGATTTTTACAAATCCGAGGACAGCACCGCCCAATATGCAGCCCTAGAAGGTCAACTCCAGATCGCCCGCACCCTCAACCTGCCGGTCATTATTCACTGTCGAGATGCGGCTCAGCCCCTCGCTGAGTTTTTTCGATCGGTCTGGCAACGGGAAGGAGCGGTTCGGGGGGTAATGCACTGCTGGGGTGGCACTGCGGCAGAAACCCAGTGGTTTCTAGACCTGGGGTTTTATATCAGCTTTAGCGGCACCGTTACGTTTAAAAATGCCCAGTCCATTCGCGCAGCAGCAGCGATCGTCCCTGGGGATCGGCTGTTGATTGAAACGGACTGTCCCTTTTTAGCCCCCGTACCGGTGCGGGGAAAACGGAATGAGCCCGCCTTTGTCCAGCACGTTGCCAGCACCTTAGCTGAAGTGAGGGGAATAGGAATCGAGCAATTGGCCGCCCAAACCACCGCCAATGCTCAAACACTTTTTGGTCTACCCGCTTAAATCGCTTAAAGACCGGCCCGCATACTGTACACTACTAATTCACCCGCTTTTTGGGAACTCAAGACGAGGGGACGCATGACTAGTCAAACTGCTATCGCTCCTGCAGCGTTTACACTGCCTGATTTAGTTGAAATTCAACGTGCAAGTTTTCGCTGGTTCTTGGAAGAAGGACTGATTGAAGAGTTAGAGAGCTTTTCACCCATTTCCGACTATACCGGTAAACTAGAACTCCATCTCTTGGGCAGACATTATAAACTGCGCCGTCCCAAGTATGACATGAACGAGTCAAAAAGTCGGGACGGTACCTATGCGGTGTCGATGTATGTGCCCACCCGCCTCATTAACAAAGAAACCGGGGAAATTAAAGAGCAGGAAGTTTTTATCGGCGATCTGCCCCTGATGACCGATCGGGGTACCTTCATCATCAACGGCGCGGAGCGGGTCATTGTGAACCAGATCGTCCGTAGCCCTGGGGTCTATTACAAATCTGAAACGGATAAAAACGGACGACGCACCTACAATGCCAGCCTCATCCCCAACCGGGGCGCATGGTTAAAATTTGAAACGGATAAAAACGGATTGGTGTGGGTACGCATCGACAAAACCCGCAAACTCTCCGCCAATGTCCTCCTCAAAGCCCTGGGGCTTTCCGACAACGAAATTTCCGAAAAACTCCGTCACCCGGAATACTTTCAAAAAACCATCGACAAAGAAGGGCAATTTAACGAAGAAGATGCCCTGATGGAGTTGTACCGCAAACTCCGTCCCGGTGAACCTCCCACCATCGCTGGGGGGCAACAACTGCTGGACTCCCGCTTTTTCGATCCCAAACGCTATGACCTGGGACGGGTGGGGCGCTACAAACTCAACAAAAAACTTCACCTCAATATTCCCGATAGCGTCCGGGTCTTAACCTCCGACGACATCCTCGCGGCGATCGACTATCTGATTAACCTAGAATTTGACATCGGCGAAGTAGACGACATCGACCACTTGGGCAACCGTCGGGTGCGCTCCGTGGGGGAACTGCTTCAGAACCAGGTGCGGGTAGGCTTAAACCGCCTTGAGCGCATTATCCGGGAGCGCATGACCGTTTCCGATGCGGATGCCCTCACCCCTGCGTCCTTGGTGAACCCCAAACCCCTGGTGGCCGCCATCAAAGAATTCTTTGGGTCTTCCCAACTCTCCCAGTTCATGGATCAAACCAATCCCCTGGCGGAATTGACCCACAAACGCCGCATTAGCGCCCTCGGCCCCGGCGGGCTCACCCGCGAACGGGCAGGCTTTGCGGTGCGGGATATTCACCCCTCCCACTACGGTCGGATCTGTCCCATTGAAACCCCGGAAGGCCCCAACGCTGGGCTGATTGGTTCCCTAGCGACCCACGCCCGCGTCAACTCCTACGGCTTCATTGAAACCCCCTTTATTCGGGTGGAAAATGGCCGCGTCCGTTGGGATTTGCCCGCTGAATACATGACCGCCGACGAAGAAGACGATCTGCGGGTGGCCCCTGGAGATCTCTCCACCGATGAGCAGGGCAATATCCTAGGGGACACGGTTCCGGTGCGTTACCGCCAGGACTTTACCACCACCACCCCTGACCAGGTGGACTACGTGGCGGTTTCCCCCGTGCAAATTATCTCCGTTGCCACCTCCCTGATTCCCTTCCTAGAGCACGACGATGCCAACCGCGCCCTGATGGGTTCCAACATGCAGCGTCAAGCAGTGCCCCTGCTGCGGCCCGAGCGGCCCTTAGTGGGTACGGGTTTGGAAGTGCAGGCCGCCCGTGACTCCGGGATGGTGAGCATTAGCCGCACCCCCGGCGAAGTGTCCTATGTGGATGCCACTAATGTGATCGTTAAAGACCCGGAGGGCAACAACCATCACTACAAACTCCAAAAGTATCAACGATCGAACCAGGATACCTGTTTGAACCAACGGCCCCTGGTTTTTGAAGGGGATGAAGTTCTAGAGGGTCAAATTCTGGCGGACGGCTCTGCCACGGAAGGGGGAGAACTGGCCCTCGGACAAAACGTTCTGGTGGCCTATATGCCCTGGGAAGGCTACAACTACGAAGATGCCATTCTGATTAGTGAGCGCCTTGTCCGGGAAGACCTCTATACCTCCATCCACATCGAAAAATTTGAAATTGAAGCCCGCCAAACCAAACTGGGCCCCGAAGAAATCACACGGGAAATTCCCAACGTCGGCGAAGATGCCCTGCGCCACCTGGATGAAGGGGGTATTATCCGCATCGGAGCCTGGGTAGAGTCCGGGGATATTCTGGTGGGCAAAGTCACCCCCAAAGGGGAATCGGATCAACCCCCGGAAGAAAAACTACTGCGGGCCATCTTTGGGGAAAAAGCGCGGGACGTGCGGGACAACTCCCTACGGGTTCCCAACGGCGAAAAAGGCCGGGTAGTGGATGTGCGAGTTTTCACCCGTGAGCAAGGGGACGAACTGCCCCCCGGAGCCAACATGGTGGTGCGGGTCTATGTGGCCCAAAAGCGCAAGATTCAGGTGGGAGACAAAATGGCCGGTCGCCACGGCAACAAGGGGATTATTTCCCGGATTCTGCCTGCGGAAGATATGCCCTACCTGCCGGACGGCACCCCCTTGGATATTGTGCTCAACCCCCTAGGGGTACCCTCCCGGATGAACGTGGGACAAATCTTTGAGTGTCTCCTGGGGTGGGCGGGGCATAACCTCAATATGCGCTATAAAATGACCCCCTTCGATGAAATGTACGGCGCAGAAGCCTCGCGGATGACCGTCCACGAGAAACTCGAAGCCGCCCGGGCCAAGCGCAACCAGCCCTGGGTCTTTAGTTCAGAAAATGCGGGCAAAATCCAACTTTGCGACGGACGTACCGGGGAGCCCTTCGATCGTCCCGTCACCGTGGGTTATGCCTACATGCTCAAACTGGTTCACCTGGTAGACGACAAGATTCACGCCCGCTCCACCGGCCCCTATTCCCTGGTGACCCAACAGCCCCTCGGCGGTAAAGCCCAACAGGGGGGACAGCGGTTTGGAGAAATGGAAGTGTGGGCCTTAGAAGCCTTTGGCTGTGCCTACATTTTGCAAGAACTCCTCACCGTCAAATCCGACGATATGCAGGGACGTAACGAAGCCCTCAACGCGATCGTTAAGGGTAGACCCATTCCCCGTCCCGGCACTCCTGAATCCTTCAAAGTGTTGATGCGAGAACTCCAATCCCTCTGTTTAGACATCTCCGTCCATAAATTAGACACCCAAAACGGCGAAAACCAAGACACAGAAGTGGATCTGATGATGGACGTTGGTTCACGGCGAACCCCCTCTCGACCCATGTACGAGTCGATCGCCACGGGCGGTGAAGAAACCGCAGAAGACTAAATTTAGTGTTGAGTTTTAAGTGTTGAGTGTTGAGTTTAGAATTCAATGCTCAAGCTAAGAACTCAAAACCCTCGCTCTAAGAACTCAAAACTGAGAACTCAAAACTCAAAACTGAGAACTCAAAACTACCCCAAATCCCTGTTGTCATGGCAAAAATAGAGCAGCGCTTCGATTACATTAAAATTGGTCTAGCTTCACCGGATCGCATTCGGCAGTGGGGGGAGCGCACCTTGCCCAATGGTCAAATTGTGGGCGAAGTGACCAAGCCGGAAACCATTAACTACCGCACCCTCAAGCCTGAAATGGAGGGTCTCTTTTGTGAACGGATTTTTGGCCCCGCTAAGGATTGGGAATGCCATTGTGGCAAGTATAAGCGGGTACGGCACCGGGGGATTGTCTGCGAACGCTGTGGCGTGGAAGTAACGGAATCTCGCGTCCGTCGCCATCGTATGGGCTACATTAACCTCGCGGCCCCTGTGACCCATGTGTGGTACCTCAAGGGGATTCCCAGTTATATTTCCATCCTCTTGGATATGCCCCTACGGGATGTGGAGCAAATTGTTTACTTCAACTCCTATGTGGTTTTAAATCCAGGGAACTGTGAAGACCTTCAGGAAAAGCAACTGCTTAATGAAGATCAATGGATGGAGTTGGAAGAGCAAATTTACAGCGAAGATTCCACCCTAGAAGGGATTGAAGTGGGCATTGGGGCCGAAGCCATTCAGCGCCTACTGGAAGAACTGGATCTCGAACAGGATGCGGAGCAACTGCGGGAAGATATTGCCAACTCTAAGGGACAAAAACGGGCCAAGCTCATCAAACGGCTGCGGGTGGTGGATAACTTTGTAGCCACGGGTTCCCGTCCCGAATGGATGATCCTCAATATTATTCCGGTGATTCCCCCAGACCTGCGGCCCATGGTGCAATTGGACGGGGGACGCTTTGCCACTTCGGACTTAAACGACCTCTACCGTCGGGTGATTAACCGCAATAACCGTTTAGCCCGGCTTCAGGAAATTCTCGCCCCAGAAATTATTGTCCGTAACGAAAAGCGGATGCTTCAGGAAGCGGTAGATGCCCTGATTGATAATGGTCGGCGGGGGCGTACCGTGGTGGGGGCTAACAATCGTCCCCTCAAATCCCTCTCGGACATTATTGAAGGGAAACAGGGCCGGTTCCGCCAAAACCTCCTGGGTAAACGGGTAGATTACTCCGGTCGTTCCGTGATTGTGGTGGGGCCCAAGCTCAAAATTCACCAATGCGGCCTACCCCGTGAAATGGCGATCGAGTTGTTTCAGCCTTTCGTCATTTATCATCTGATTCGTCAGGGCTTAGTGAACAACATTAAAGCTGCCAAGAAAATGATTCAGCGGGGAGATCCCATGGTTTGGGATGTCCTGGAGGAAGTCATTGAAGGCCACCCAGTACTGCTGAACCGCGCCCCCACCCTACACCGTTTAGGGATTCAAGCCTTCGAGCCGATTTTAGTAGACGGTCGCGCCATCCAACTCCATCCCCTGGTTTGCCCAGCCTTTAACGCCGACTTTGACGGTGACCAAATGGCGGTTCACATTCCCCTCTCCTTAGAAGCCCAGGCAGAAGCCCGGATGTTAATGTTGGCCTCTAACAACGTTCTTTCCCCTGCCACCGGCCAGCCCATTATCACCCCCAGTCAGGACATGGTTTTAGGGTGTTATTACCTCACCGCTGATAACCCGAACTACAGCCAACCTTCTGGTCAATATTTCGCCAGCATGGATGACGTAGCCATGGCCTTTGAACAGGGAATGATTCACATTCATGCCCAGGTTTGGGTTCGTTTTGATGGGGAAGTAGAAACGGATTATGACGACTCAAAAACCATTGAAGAAATTGATCAAGACGGCTTTATCACCAAGGTCTATAAAGCGAAGCGAGTGCGTGAAGACAAAGAGGGGAATTTAATTTCCCAATATATTCTCACCACCCCCGGTCGTGTGATCTTAAATAAAGCCATTCAGGATGTTTTAGCCTTTAGTTAAGAGTGCCTAGTGGAGAGTTAGGGGTGAGTGATGAGTGGTGAGTCACTGCCTACTAATCACTAGTCACTCATCCCTCTTCACTAACTCAAAACTCAAAACTCAAAATTCAAAAC
>DALYGI010000070.1:0-6329 GCA_031971595.1 Prochlorotrichaceae cyanobacterium CTOTU29312 | reverse complement strand
TCAAAACTCAAAATTCAAAACCGTCCCCTATCCCCTATCTGATCATGAGTCAACCAAAAGAGTCTAAGAAGGTTCCTGTTTTTCATAATAAAGTTATTAACAAAAAACAACTCAAAAAGTTGATTGCCTGGTCTTATACCCACTATGGCACTGCCCGGACTGCGGAGATGGCCGATCGTTTAAAGGAATTGGGCTTTCGCTACGCGACCCGTGCGGGGATTTCTATTAGTGTGGATGACCTGAAGGTACCCGAAACCAAACGCTTTTTGTTAGAAGCGGCGGAGGATGAAATTCGGGCGACGGAAGCGCGGTATACCCGTGGGGAAATTACGGAAGTGGAGCGGTTCCAAAAGGTGATTGATACCTGGAACCAAACCAATGAAGACCTCAAGGATGAGGTGGTGGAGAATTTTAAGAAGAATGAACCCCTCAACTCTGTTTACATGATGGCGTTTTCTGGGGCACGGGGGAATATTTCTCAGGTGCGGCAGTTGGTGGGTATGCGGGGGCTGATGGCTAACCCCCAAGGGGAAATTATTGACCTGCCCATTAAAACGAACTTCCGGGAAGGGTTAACGGTTACGGAGTACATCATCTCCTCCTACGGAGCGCGGAAAGGCTTAGTCGATACCGCTCTGCGGACGGCGGACTCTGGCTACCTCACCCGCCGTTTGGTGGATGTGTCCCAGGATGTGATTGTGCGGGAGATTGATTGTGGCACCCAGCGGGGCCTGGTGCTGCGGGACATGATGGAAGGAAACCGGGTTCGCATTGCCCTGGGCGATCGTCTTTTGGGACGGGTAGTAGCGGAGCCGGTGATTCACCCGGAAACTGGGGAAGTGCTGGCCGATCGCAATCAGGACATTTCTGCGCCTCTGGCGGCCCACATTATTAAATCCGGGGTGAAAGAGGTGAAAGTCCGATCGCCCCTCACCTGCGACGCAGCCCGATCGGTGTGTCAGCACTGTTACGGCTGGAGCCTAGCCCATGAGCAACTGGTGGATCTAGGGGAAGCGGTGGGGATTATCGCCGCCCAATCCATTGGGGAGCCGGGAACCCAGTTAACCATGCGTACCTTCCACACTGGCGGGGTGTTTACTGGGGAAGTGGCCCGGACGGTGAAAGCGGAAAAAGTCGGAAAAATCAAGTTTCCCAAGTCAGCCCGGACTCGCCCCTTCCGTACTCCCCACGGGGATGATGCCCTGATTGCAGAATCTACCTTTGAGTTAACCTTGAGCGGTTCGGGGGACTCCATCAAACTGGAAATTCCCCAAGGCTCTACCCTCTTTGTGCGGGATGGGGGCAGTGTGGAAGCGGGTCAACTGATTGCCACGGCACCCATTGGGGGTCGGACGCAAAAATCTGTGGAGAAAGTCACCAAGGATGTGTCCTCTGACCTCTCCGGTGAGGCCTTCTTTGAAAATATTGTGGAAGAGGAAAAACGCGATCGTCAGGGGAATATTACCCGCATTGCCCAACGGGGGGGACTGATCTGGATTCTCTCTGGGGAAGTGTATAACCTGCCGCCAGGGGCCGAGCCGGTGGTGGTCAATGGCGATCGCATTGAAACCAACGATGTGATTGCGGAAACCCGCCTGATTACGGAGCATGGGGGGGTGGTGCGTCTGTCGGAAGAAAACCCCCAAGAAGTGGAAATTATTACCGCCTCTGTCCTCCTCGATCAGGCACGGGTGCGGGCGGAGTCTACCCACGGTCGGGAACACTATGTCATTGAGACCACCCATGGTCAGCAATTTAACTTGAAAGCTGCCCCTGGTACCAAGGTGTTGGATGGTCAGGTGGTAGCGGAGTTAATTAGCGACGAGTACAAAACCAAAACCGGGGGGATCCTGCGCTATGCGGGCATCGAAGCCGGTAAACAACGTCGAGGTAAGCAAGGTTACGAAGTCAGCAAGGGCGGTACCCTGCTCTGGATTCCAGAGGAAACCCACGAAGTCAACAAGGATATTTCCCTGCTGATGGTGGAAGATGGGCAATACGTGGAAGGAGGTACGGAAGTCGTTAAGGATGTCTTCTGCCTCAACAGTGGCGTGGTGGAAATTACCCAGAAGAATGACATTCTCCGGGAAATTGTGATTAAACCGGGGAACCTCCATATTGTGGACGATCCTGCCCAGGTGTTGGAACAGGATGGTCAACTGCTCAACCCTGGTCATGAGGTAGTCTCTGGCTTAGTGCTGGAGGATATGCGCTACATCGAGTACGTGGAAACCCCAGATGGCCCGGCGGTGTTGCTGCGCCCCATTCAGGAATTTGCCGTTAAGGATGAGCCCTCGGTGCCCAGTCAAAACTCCGCCAGTGAGTCGGGACGATCGATTTGTCTCCATGCGACCCAGCGGATTTTGTATAAGGACGGAGAGCGGATCAAGTCCATTGAAGGGGTAAACCTGCTCAGTACCCAATTGGTGCTGGAAATGGAAAAGGGAACCCCTCACCTGGCGGCGGATATTGAACTGATTCCCGATGAAGGGGATGAGAACGTGCTGCGGTTACAACTGGTGATTTTGGAATCCCTGGTGATTCGTCGAGACATTGTGGCGGATATGATGCAGGGTAGCACCGTGACCAGCTTGTTAGTGAACGATCGGGATGTGATTGATCCCGGAGCAGTGGTAGCCCGTACCGCCATTTTGTCTAAGGAAGGGGGCATCATCCGAGGCATTCGCAAGGATGCGGAAATTGTGCGCCGCGTCTTAGTGGTGCGGGATCATGACCTTTGCGCCATTCCCCTCAACGGCACTACTCCCACCGTGGAAGTGGGGACGCTGCTGGTGGAAAATACAGAAGTAGCTCCGGGCACTCTTGCCCCTGAGTCCGGCTTGGTGCAGAGCATTGAGGATGATGTGATGACCCTCCGCATTGCCCGCCCCTACCGCGTATCTGGGGGTGACGTGTTGCACGTTAAAAATGAGGGCTTAGTCCAACGGGGGGATAACCTCGTCCGATTGTTCTTTGAACGGGCCAAAACTGGGGATATTATCCAAGGGTTACCTCGGATTGAGGAACTGTTGGAAGCCCGGAAACCCAAAGAAGCCTGTGTACTAGCCCGTCGTCCGGGGGTTGCCAAGGTAACCTACGGCGAAGATGACCAGGTAGAAGTAACGATCGTGGATGATGAGGGGGTAGAAGAACACTACGAGATTTTATCGGGGCAAAACGTCATTATTCCAGACGGTGAGCGGGTAGAAGCAGCCCATCGCATCACCTATGGCCCGGCGAACCCCCATGAAATTCTAGAGATCTTCTTCAAGTACTACCGCAGTGTGCGGGGGGATGAACACCTCTATGAATCAGCGATCGACAGCTTTGAGCGGGTGCAAACCCTCCTAGTGGAAGAAGTGCAGGGCGTTTACCAGTCCCAAGGGATTGACATTGCCGATAAGCACATCGAAGTCATTGTGCGCCAGATGACCGCCAAAGCCCGCATTGAAGAAGGCGGTGATACCACCATGCTACCGGGGGAACTGGTGGAATTGCGCCAGGTGGATCAGGTGAACCAAGCCATGGCCATTACCGGCGGCGCTCCCGCCAAGTACGAGCCGGTCTTATTGGGGATTACCAAAGCATCCTTGAACACCGACAGCTTTATTTCTGCGGCCAGTTTCCAAGAAACCACGCGGGTGCTAACAGAGGCAGCGATCGAAGGGAAATCCGATTGGCTACGGGGCTTGAAGGAAAACGTAATCATCGGGCGACTGATTCCAGCGGGCACCGGCTTCCACTCCTACGACGAGAATGGGCCAGGGGGCAATGATCCCAAGAACGCCTATGAGGATTCCTTTATTGAAACTCAGGGCTTAGACACCCTCGTGGATGATCACTCTGCCCGCTCCTTTGAACTGGAAGATCCCTATACCCTCTCCATGCTCAAAGCCGCAACGGAGGGGAGTATGCCCTTAACGATCGAAGATGAGGAGTTGATCGACGACAATACAGATCTTTGAGAATTAAGAATTGAGAATTGAGAATTGAGAATATTACTCCCCCTCTAGGGAGGGGGTTGGGGGGTGGGTTCCATGACCTTTGTGAACACTGGTTTACCTGAATTACTCGCTCCGGCGGGAAGTTGGGACTGTGCCAAAGCTGCGGTAGCAAATGGTGCGGATGCCATTTACTTCGGGGTCGATCGTTTTAATGCTCGGATGCGGGCAGATAACTTTACGATCGCGGATTTGCCGGAGTTAATGGCGTTTTTGCACGGTCGGGGGGTGAAGGGCTATCTCACCTTAAATACCCTGATGTTTACGGAGGAACTGCCGGAACTGGAAGGGGTCTTGCGATCGGTGATTGGGGCCGGTGTTGATGCGGCGATCGTTCAGGATGTGGGGGTGTGTCGGCTGATTCGTCACCTCTCCCCAGATTTTCCGATCCATGCTTCGACCCAAATGAGTATTTCCAGTGCAGCGGGGGTGGAATTTGCCCAAGCCCTAGGTTGTCAGTTAGTGGTACTGGCGCGGGAGTGTTCCATCGCCGAACTGGAAGCCATACAAACCCAAACCCAATGCGTGCTACCCTTGGAAGTCTTTGTGCATGGGGCGTTGTGTGTGGCCTACTCCGGTCAGTGCCTCACCAGTGAAGCCCTAGGGGGACGATCGGCCAATCGGGGGGAATGTGCCCAAGCCTGCCGCATGGCCTACGATCTGGTAGTGGATGGTGAAGTGGTTGATCTAGGCGATCGACACTATTTACTGAGTCCCCAGGACTTAGCGGGACTGCCCGTGTTAGGGGCGTTAGTGAAAACGGGAGTGGCCAGCTTAAAAATAGAAGGTCGGCTCAAAACCCCGGAGTATGTGGCCAATGTGACCCGCATCTATCGTCAGCAATTGGACACTCTGCGGCAAAGCCTTGTCCAGCCAGATTCCCTAGTTCCTGCAACATCTCAACCGCAGCAATCACAACATCAATCACATCAAAAACAACCGCAATCACAACATCAACAACAAAAATCACATCAAAAACAACCGCAATCACAACATCAACAACCGCAACAATCACAACATCAACAGCCGCAACATCAGCAACAATCACATCAACAACCGCAACATCAGCAACAACAATCACCTCAACCGCAGCATCAACAACAAGATCAACATCAACATCAACAACAATATGAACTAGAAATGGCGTTCTCCCGTGGTTTGCATACGGGTTGGTTTGAAGGGGTCAACAACCAAGCCCTAGTTCATGCCCAGTTTGCCAAAAAGCGGGGGGTTTATTTGGGGTGCGTAGTGGCGATCGAACCTCAACGAATCCTCCTAGAGCGATCGTCTACGAGCCAACCCTATCCGCTCAAACCAGGGGATGGCGTGGTGTTTGAACGGGGCGATCGGAATCAGGATCAGGAAGTGGGGGGACGGATTTACGAAGTCATTCACCGGGGCGATCGGGAGTGCTGGCTGAGTTTTAGCCGCAAACATTTTGCTTTGGACTCCGTGCAATGGGGCGATCGGGTCTGGAAAACCAATGACCCCGATCTGGATCAACGGATTCGCCGCACCTACCAAGGCAATCAGCCCCAATACGCCCGCCCCCTCTGGTGTACCGTCAGTGGCAGTGAAGGATCTCCCCTGCGGGTGACCCTGACAGATGGAGAAGGCGTGACCGTAACCGTCACCTCAACCATCCCCCTGACCGCCGCCGTCAATCAGCCCCTCACCAGCGATCGACTGCGGGAACAATTAGGCCGCCTGGGCAACACCCCCTTCTACCTCGCAGACCTCACCAATGAATTAAGCGGAGCAGTCATTCTCCCCGTGCGAGAATTAAACCAACTGCGCCGCACCGCCATCGAAGAACTTCAGCACCGCCGCAGTCAACCCCACCCCTGGACACTCCACCCCACCGCCTCCTACCAGGATCTCCTGCCCACTCCTAACTTCCTACTACCCCACTCCCCACTCTCCACTCTCCACTCCTCACTGTCCCCTGTCCCCTATCCCCTATCCCCTCCAATCCCCCTCGTCCGCAGCATCCCCCAACTGCAAGCGGTTCTAGACCTATCCACCGATCTCCCCTGTCCCCTGGTGTACTGTGAACTAGAGGATCCCCGCAACTACCCCAAAGCCGTAGCGATCGTTCGGGATTATCCCCAGACCCAGCTTTTTGTGGCTCCTCCCCGGATTACCAAACCCAAAGAGCAGTGGATTTTAGAGCAGTTGCGCCGCAGCGAAGCCGATGGTTACCTGATTCGCAACTACGATCACCTTACCTTTTTCAAAAACGATCGTTGCATTGCTGACTTTTCCTACAATATCGCCAACCCCCTCACCGCCGCTTATTTCAAAACCCAGTTTCCCCACTTAGAGCGC